>CAZQDO010000010.1:0-26763 GCA_964592085.1 uncultured Anaerolineae bacterium
ATTGAGAAGGAAATAAACCCTCAAAATCCGACCATAGTGCCTGAATAATCGAGGTGTAATGAGAAATGTTAATATAGTATATTGGGTGATTTCCTCTTCTCCCATGCCAAGCATTTCTTTCATCATCGTCCATACGCGACTGTGCACATCGACGTATTCCCAGGGGTATGCAATCATCCCACCAATTGTCGCCGTACGTCCTTGACAATGCACGCTTGATGACTTCGCGAACTGAATTCTCGAAAACATACAACTCTGCGTAGACATTGGCCATGGCCTTGGCGTCTTTGAGCACACGCTTTGGCAACAACGGATCTGATAGCTTGAACTTCCCTCCAATTGTGATATTGACCACTTTCACTGTCGCTATTGCTCTCCTCTGCGCTTCCGGTGATTCCAGAATGGCTCGCTGATGCACAAGTCGTCGGACTTGTTCAACCTGCGATGAATCTAGGTACTTGCAGACATCCAAACCTTCGAGATGCGCTATGAGTCCAATTGCCTCTTCAGTAGACACCGGACCGTACTTCCTCTTCGCTCGCTTGGCTCGACCTTCCACTGCTTGTCTTGTTACACCAAGCTTGTCAATCAATGCACGCTTGAGCTCTCGATAGGACATTTCACCTACCCCCATTTTGCTTATCAATTGCCCTGCCTTCTCCAGACACTCTCGTAGGAGTGCAATTCTTAAGGTTCTGGCAGAGGTCTCCCAAGTCAACTAGGCTGAAGAATTTCCTTAACGCGCTCAGATAATTGAGTGATTTCCTCCACAAAAGTGTACCCCAATACCTCTTCACCTCCGGGTTGTATCTCCTTAACTCGCAGGAGTGCTTCTGCTACTAATTCGGTACAGTACGTCCACACTGTCCCTTTTGGAAAGCCTGCGTTGATCAACTCGTTGCGGGTCTTTCCATCGCCGATTGACAAATACAACTCAATCAGGCGTTGCTTTGGGCCGCGTTTCCCCATAAAAACCGCAACCTTGTGATCATAAAGCTCATCCTTCTGAAATGATAGCAGAATCTTTGCAATAAATGTGGCTTCAAGAATGTTACCGTTGACATTCCTGAGTTGCGTAGCTATCTCACGGTTCGTCTGAGCGATGTCATTCAAGAGTGAAAGTAATCGGTTCTTTTCTCCTTGGGCAAACTCTGCCATGTTTCTTACTCCTCCCCTTCTTTTGGTAGTATCTGATCTGGAACAGGGATTCCAAATACAGCCAGGTCGAACAGCTTTTGTCGACGTCCTTTGATCTTCGATATACGACTCTGTTCAACTATTCCAGACTTCTCCCATTCCTGTCCCCATTCAGAGATGAAACGAGCATTAACGCCTGTTAGCTTCTGGAGCTCTGCGATACTTCGTCGTCCATCAGTCAGATGATAGACCAGCCGCTTTTCATTCGAATCCAATACTGTCTCAAGCATTTGCTTCACTGTTGGGTACCCGATGACTCGCGCCCAGGCCACAAGTTCATGCAACGATTCAACGATTTCTTGAAGTAGTGTTACCTGGACGTGCTCCTTGTCAGTCTCGCTCATTTCACTCCTCCATTAGTCTTCTCAAACCGAACTTGTCTTCATAGACTGTGGTACCTGTCTCATCCTTAGTTTCCTCGATCAGGTCGCGTTCCAACAACTCGCTGACAAAACGGCTCACTGTTGGCTGAGTTGTTTGGGCCTCCCTGGCAATTTCAACTTGAGATAGGTGACGTGGGTCAAATAGCAGCGGGAAAACACTTCGCCGTTTAGAGGTTAACAATGCCTCGAACTCTTCAAATTTCGCCCCCAGCTGTTGGCGTTGGATTTCCACAAATTGCTCTTTGAAACAAGCAGAGATTGGCTCCAAAAGGTCGCGTATGTCTATCAAAAGCTGCAAAATGTCATCTCTTGAATCGGCCATTCCCCCCCTCCTTGTGTTTACCATTTCATTAAGACGTATATTAATTATACACGCTTAGCGTATATCACCCTATATTTTGGGCTATTGGCATTATTCTACCACAAAATATCAGGACTGTCAAGTATAATGCGCCATAGATGCATATCATATAGTAAACAAAGATCTCCACCGCCGCTAGGTGGGGATACCACGAACTGATCATCTAATCCTACCCATCATCTCCACCAACCCATACACTCGGATATAGTATTGTAAAGAACTGTCGCTGTCAACCGCACAAGTGGCCTTGCCATCGCCAAACGAGGCGAGAGCCCAAACCAACTCTAACAAAATTCTAACACTCCCTTAACGTTTTTCTAACAAAAACGTGGTATACTTGGTAGATGGAAGATAATTAGCAGAGGCGGCTCCCACGCCTACCTGAACTTGTCGAAGGGCCGCCGATTCCGGGGGTAGGAGTCCAATGTCACTAACCTTTGGCGGTGCATCGCCCTGAGTTGAATCCCAGAGCTGAAAGAACGAAGCCCGCTAAATCCAGCATGGACTCGTGCCCGGCTTTCAAGCGATCACACCCTCAATCCCCATATTTCAATGTGGGGTGTCCGCTTGAACCGTAGACTCCTGGGCTTCTGAGGCACTACACTTTGAAAAGTGTAGTTTGAGGTTGACTCTCCTGTCAGCGATCTGGAAAAGTTAGTGCCATTAGGCGTGGGAGCCCACTCTGTTTCAGAATCTCCACCTACTGATATGATCAACGGCTAAGTCGTCCCCAAAAGAAATCCTCCACGCATCAGCTTGCACAATCTCAAAAGTGGGTGTATAATTTCTGCGTCGCTGCCAAGCGACTTTTTTATGATGAGTTTCCGGAGGTAGAAGCAATATGATTGAAGTGAGTAACTTGAGTAAATCGTATGGCTCGACCCAGGCGCTCAGAGGGGTCTCTTTTCGCGTCGAGAGTGGAGAGATCATCGGACTGCTGGGCCCCAACGGGGCGGGCAAGACAACGATGATGCGGGTGCTGACCGGCTTCCTGCAACCCGACGAGGGGCAGGCGACGGTGGACGGGCTGGACGTGCTGACCGACACGCTGGAGGTGCAGAAGCGCATCGGCTATCTGCCAGAGAACGCGCCCCTCTACCCTGAGCTATCGGTGCAGGCGTATCTCAAAATGATGGCCAACCTGCGCCAGATTCCGGCCAACGAACAGCCGACCCGTCTCTCCGAAGCCGTTCGTGCCACAGCCCTGACCGATCACCTCACCCGCCCCATCGGCGAATTGAGCAAGGGCTATCGTCAGCGGGTCGGGCTGGCCCAGGCCATTCTGCACCAGCCGAAGCTGCTGATCTGCGACGAGCCTACCGCCGGCCTGGACCCCACCCAGATCGTCGAGGTACGGCGTTTGATCCGACGGCTGGCCAGTCGCAGCACCGTCCTCCTCTCCACCCACATCCTCTCCGAGGTGGAAGCGACTTGCGACCGGGTGATCATTCTGCTGAACGGCGAGGTCAAGGCCGACGCACGCCTGGCAGACCTGGCGGCGACTACCGACGCGGTCCTGGTGCTGGCCGATGGCGCGCCCGACGCAACCAAGGCTCTGAAGGCCCTGGCTGGCGTCAAGACCGTCGAGGCATATCCCACACCCGACGGGCGCGAGTACCGGGTTCGGGGTGCCAGCGGAGTAGACCTGCGCCCGGCTATCTATGAGCTGGTCCACACTAAGAACTGGCCGCTACGAGAACTGCGTCGCGACGTTCGCACCCTCGAAACGGTGTTCAACGAGCTGACCTCTCGTAGTGACGACTTGAGTCGTCCACAAGGAGGAGGTGACGAAGCATGAAAGAGTCGTGGAAGCAATCCCTGGCCATAGCACGCAAGGAGCTGGGCGCGTACTTCGGCTCCCCCATGGCGCTGATCTTCATTGGAGCCTTCCTGGTGGTCACCCTGTTCTCGTTTTTCTGGGCAGAGACCTTCTTCGCCCGAAACATCGCCGACGTCCGCCCGCTGTTTCGCTGGATGCCGGTGCTGATGATCTTTTTGGTGGCCGCGCTGACCATGCGCCAATGGAGCGAGGAGCAGCGCGGAGGAACCCTGGAGGTGCTGCTGACCCTGCCCGTGCGCCGGGCCAGCCTGGTGTGGGGCAAGTTCTTGGCGGTGGTGGCCCTGATCGCCGTCGCCCTGGCGCTGACGCTTTTCCTGCCGATCACCGTCACCATGTTGGGTCCGCTGGACTGGGGGCCGGTGGTGGGCGGATACCTGGCGGCCATCCTCATGGCCTCAGCCTACGCCGCCATCGGGTTATTCGTCTCCTCGCGCACCGACAACCAGATCGTGGCCCTGATGGTCACCGTTCTGATCTGTGGCCTGTTCTATCTGCTGGGCGCGTCGGGGGTGACGAACTTCGTGGGGGATGCCGTGGGCGAGGTGCTGCGGGCCATCGGCACGGGCAGCCGCTTCGAGAGCATCGAGCGGGGCGTGATTGACCTGCGAGACCTGATCTACTATCTGTCGTTGACGGCGGTCTTCCTGGTGGCCAACGTCGTCTCACTGGACGCCAAGCGCTGGAGCCGAGGCCCGCGCACCGCCGCCCATCGCCGAGGCGCCATCCTGGGCCTGGTGCTGATCGCCGCCAACCTGCTGGCCCTCAACACCTGGCTGTTCCCCGTCCACGGCCTGCGCGCCGATTTGACCGCCCAGGGCGAGTACAGCCTGTCCCAGACCACCCGCGACCTGATCAGCAACTTGCCAGAGCCGCTGTTGATGCGGGGCTACTTCAGCGAAAAGACCCACCCGCTCCTGGCTCCGCTGGTACCGACCATCCGCGACCTGATGCGCGAGTACGAAATCGCTTCGGGCGGCAAAGTCAACGTCGAGATCGTGGATCCCAGAGAGAACGAGGACCTGGAGGCGGAGGCCAATCAGATCTACGGCATTAGCCCCACGCCCTTCCGCATCGCCGGCCGCTACGAATCGTCGGTGATCAGCTCCTATTTTGACATTTTGATCCGCTACGGCGATCAGTCTACTACGCTGGGATTCCAGGATTTGATAGAGGTACAATCGTCTGGCGGCGAGGTGGAGGTCGGTCTGCGGAACCTGGAGTATGACCTGACCCGCTCCATCAAGAAGGTGGTCTATGGCTTCCAGAGCCTAGATGCGGTATTTGCCAGCATGGAGGAGCCCATCAGTCTGACCGCCTTTGTCACGCCGCAGACCTTGCCGGAGTCGCTGGCGGAAGTGCCGCAGCTCATCGAAAAGGTGGCTCAGGACATCCAGGCGGAATCGGGGGGCAAGTTCAGCTTCGAGATGATGGATCCCGATGACGCGAATAGTCCCATCACCCGCCAGACCCTGTTTGACTCCTACGGGCTGCGGCCGTTTGCCGTCTCGCTTTTCTCGTCCGATTCCTACTATCTTCACCTGATCCTGCAGATCGGGGAAGAAGGGCAGGTGATCTATCCCACCAGCGACATGAGCGAGGCCGACCTGCGCACCGAGATCGAGGCGGTGCTGAAGCGGGCCGCGCCGGGCTTCCTCAAGACGGTCGGACTATGGCATCCCTCGACAGAGGCGATACAAAGCCTCTACGGCGGCACAGTCCAACCCATCTCCAGTTGGGAGTTGGTTTGGCAACAATTGATGCAGGACTACACCGTCAAATCGGTGGACCTGAGCGCTGGCCGCGTGCCGGGCGACGTGGACGTGCTGGTGGTGATCGCCCCGCAGGGCCTGGGTGACACAGAGCGCTTCGCCATTGACCAGTACCTGATGCGTGGCGGTGCGGTGGTGGTGGCGGCGGGCAACTACATCCTCTCGCCGGAGCAATACAGCAGCGGCCTGATGATCGAAGCCGTGCAGGATGGTCTCAAAGAGATGCTGGCTAGCTATGGCGTGACCGTAGGGGACTCGATGGTCATGGATCCTCAAAACGAGCCCTTCCCCGTTCCGGTTCAGCGCAGCGTGGCCGGGATGACGGTGATCGACTACCAGCAGGTTCCTTACCCCTTCTTCGTGGACGTCCGCCAGGACAGCATGGCCACGGAGAGCCCCATCGTGGCCATGCTGTCGGCCGTCACCCTGCACTGGGCCTCGCCGCTGGAGGTGGACGAGGAAAAGAACCAGGATCGGGAGGTGGTCACGCTGCTGCAATCCACCGATGGGGCCTGGCTGCGAAGCTCCACGGATGTCAACCCCGACCTGAGTACCTATCCTCAGTATGGCTTCGCGGTGGAGGGCGAACAAAAGGCCAGGCCGCTGGCAGTGAGCATCCGTGGCTCCTTCGAGAGCTACTTCAAAGACCAGGCCCCGCCAACCCCAGAAGAAGATGAGGGCGAAGCAGCGGCTTTGGGGACCATTGAGGTCTCGCCGGAATCCTCACGCCTGGTGGTGGTGGGCAGCGCGGAGTTCCTGGACGACGTCGTCCTGGAGATCTCGAGCAGTTACTCGCAGGATCGGTATCTGCTGAACTTGCAGCTCTTGCAGAACATCGTGGACTGGGCTGTTGAGGACGAGGACTTGCTCAGCATCCGTTCGCGGGGCACCTACGCCCGCCTGCTGCAACCGCTGGAAGAGGACGAGCAATCCTTCTGGGAGGGGCTGAACTACGCCCTGGTGCTGCTGGCCCTGATCGGCATCGGCGTGGTGTGGAACGTCCGGCAGCGCAGCGAGGAGCCCATGGCTCTGGTGGATGTTGAGTGAGTCTTCAGGTGCCAGGCACTTTCACCGAGGATCTCACAGCAAAAGTGCTTTCCAATTGTCTACGTTTTGGGACAGACGGATCTTTGGAAGTGCCTGGCACCTTAGTTGTCTATGTCTTCTGGAAAAGGGAGGAGAACGATGAATCGAACGAACCGAATTCTAGCCGCTGTATTGGCGGTCCAAATCGTGCTGGTAGCGGTGGCCTTTTGGCCGAGGCCGGCATCGGTCGCCGGCGGCGAGAGCCTTTTGGCCGGCCTCGAAGCCGAGCAGATCGCGCAACTGACCATCAGCGATGAAACCGGCGACCAGATCAAACTGGCCAAAGAGATGGGGAGCTGGGTGCTGCCCGAAGCCGATAACTATCCCTGTACAGAAAACAAAGTGCCGGAATTCCTGGACAAGATCGTGGCGCTAAAGACCAACCGCCTGGTGACCCAGACCCCTGCCAGCCACAAGCGCCTCAAAGTGGCCGATGATGGCTTTGAGCGAAAGGTGGAGCTTGAGCTGGCCGACGGAACAACTCACCGGCTATACCTGGGCACTTCGCCCAGCTACGGGGTTGTCCACGTGCGCGCCGATGGTCAAAACGAGGTCTACCTGGCTTCGATGTCGGCTTCGGAGGCCGGGGTCTTTGCCTCCAACTGGATAGACGTCCTCTACTTCTCAGTGACCCAGGATCAGATCGTGGCCCTGACGTTGGAGAACGGGAATGGCCGCTTCGAGTTCGAAAAAGATGACGCGGGGACGTGGACGATGAAAGACCTGGCCGCCGACGAGACGCTCAACGAGAACAACGTGACCGGGCTGGTCAACCGGATCGCGTCCCTGCGGATGCTTCGTCCCCTGGGCAAAACCGAAAAAGACGAGTATGGCCTCCAGGGGCCCAGCGCCGTCGTTACCGTACAGACCCGTGACGATGCGGGGACCGTCGAGACCCATACCCTCCGCGTGGGGGCTAAGAGTGACGAGGATAATAGCTACGCGGTGATCTCATCGGAATCGTCTTACTACGTCCGCGTGTCCGAATACACGGTGAGTAATTTCGTCGAAAGAACGCGGGACGACTTCCTGGAGCTGCCCCCCACTCCGACGCCAGAGCCGACGTCGTAGCTTGCCGCCACTTCTAAAACCAGACGGCCCTCTTTCCCCAACGGGAAGGAGGGCCGTTTGTATTTTGGTGAAGGGTTTTGGGTATCAGGGAGGCTAACGCACTACCACGAGCGTGCCCATAGTTCTAAAACTCAAGGGCATTGCTTCGGCTGTGTTGTCTGGCTCCTCCAGTGGCAGGTCAGAGCCTGATCGGCCCGGTTGGTGAGCCGGCTAGTACTCGGAGTGGCTACCTTGACAATGTCACATTGGAGGTTATGTCACCCTGAGCGAAGCGAAGGGGCTCGTTCCTGGTAAGCCAGGGCACCCCGCCGAGCACGAACGAGATTCTTCGTCGCTACGCTCCTCAGAATGACATCAGGTAGAGGCAGCATTTGCGTAATCTGACATTGTCGAGCTACTTACCTGCACGCCAGGCGTAGACAAACCGTCGGGGAAGAGTTCCCTACCAGGGTGTAGCTTGCGACCCTGTGAACGATTGCCATCTTGGTGGTTGTTGGTGTGTTGCAACTGCTATACTACTGCTGAACCGTTCCCCGCTTTAGTCGGCAGATGCATTCGACACCTGTTGCATCGGAGCACCACAGGATGGGCAGTAGTGCACGATGTACCCACAAGATGGGCACTGTGCTACTTCAGCCGGTGCTCCTTCGGGAACAGGTACAGCGGCCGGTGTCGGTTCGACCAAAGGCTCCACAGGTGGGGCAGGTGACTCCTCTGGTGCTTCAACCGCCGGCGGGACAGGCTCCGGGGCTGGCTCTGCTGCAGGGGGCAGCGCTGGCGCTTGCTTAAGGGCAGCTCCGCAAGCCTCGCAGAATTTCGCATCGCTCCTGTTCTCGGCGCTACACGCTGGGCAGGTCAGGGTCGGTTCCACCGGTGCCGGGGTTGGAACCTCCAGCCGGGCACCACACGAGCCGCAAAACTTCGCTTCGTCACGGTTTGCTGTGTTGCACTGAGGGCACGTTTTCATGGGTTATAACTCCTTTCCAATTTCAAAGATAGCTTAGCACCCCAAAGCAGGGGGATGATGAGAACGGGTTACCGTCAACGGATTTATCGGAACGGATGGAGCGGAAATCGCACGTGTGGAGCACCTATTGACTTTCGTGTTGATAACGGAACACTCCCAGTCAAATTCGCGCGTCTTTGAGGTGCCGAGTGTTCCTTTGTTTGCACGAAGTTCAATAATCCGTTCAATCCGATCTGGGAATCCGTTGATAGTTCTCCTCGTCCCCTCGCTTTGACGTGCTACGAAAGATAGCGAGAATTCTTGGGAGGCCTAAAGTCTGTGAGGAGCAAGGGGATCACAAGACTCTATCCGGTACGCAACTGGCGGCGCAAGCTGGCTGCATTGCTGTCTCGTCGAAGATCCTTGTAGACCTCTTCGCCTCCTATTGCTCCTGGCCTGGTCTCGTAGTTGTGTTTGCGATAAAAACCGCGGACGGCGGCTTCGTCCTCCGCCTTGTAGCTCAGGTTGCCGTAGATTTCTCTGTCTCCATGCTGGCGAGCGATGCGCTCTGCTTCCCTGATGTGTTCGCTTCCTACTCCGCTTCCTCTATATGCTGAATGGGTCTTGATGTCGTTGATGCGCAGGCGGCGGTCTGCCACGCGGTCGTAATGGTCGGTGTTGAGATTGTATGCCTTGTCGGTCTCCAGTGTCAGGTTAGCGCGTCCGGCTTCCCGGCCCTCGTGATAAGTGCGCAGGCGAATAGGGTGGCGGATGGTCTGGGTGTCTCTAGCCTCCGTCTGCCGTATCTTGTTTGGCTCTGCGCCCTCTGTGCGCAGTGTCATGTCACGGCCCCTTTTGTCGGTGAAATGACGCTCGGTGGCACCTTCGGCGGAACGCGTTGCTTCCTGAGCTTCACGGATGCGCTGTCCTGCCTCCAACTTCTCCTGCGCCTCCTGCTGTTTTCGGATCTTGTCGCTCTCAAGATGGCTATCTCCTCGGAACATGATGCCTCCTGTCTCGCCTCAAGTACAAACACAACGGATCAACCTACCAACCATAAACTCGCCGAACCAACTCGTTGGCAAAACGATTGGCATCAGCTTCGATCGGTTGTGTCTCGTAGGCGTGAAACTCTTGCATGTACCTGGTGTAATCTTGACGAGCCAATGTTTCGTCAGGGGACTCCTTGTAATCCCTGATGTTCCATGACCACCGCATCGCTTGGTCAGGGTTGTCGACCAGGTTCCGAAACTGTGGCTTCTCCCACCTTGTAGCCTGTTCGAATTGGTAACTGTGCCGCCATTCGTGGGCATATGTCCGAAGAGCAGGAACAGGGTCGTCGCCGAAGAGCTTCTTTTCTCGATCGGCCTCTGCCGCTCTGTTCATAAAAACCCGATAATCGTCATCCCTATACTCACCTTGTAACCTTCTGTCACCCCGGTCTGATATTATCAGTGGGGGGCTTGGATGGTGGTAGACCTCTTTCAACTCACGGCCGGCCGTGTTCAGGGCAACCGCTTTCTGATCGTTGTCTAGCTGCCGCCACTCCTCTGGTTTGAGCCACTCGATACGCTGCAGCCGGCGGGCAGCGTCGCCTACGGCGTCTTGCTCCTTCACCAGAGCAGGAATCTCTGCGGCTCGAGCTTCCTGGAGTCGCTTCTGGGCCTCAATGTTTGCATCGAATTGCCTGTTCTCCACAGCCAACTTGAGCTTCTCACTCTCACTGGCCGGCTCTGGCTTGAAAGCGACGTCACCAGAGGCTGGCTTCGCTTCGCCGACCTTTCTCTCCAGATTTCGCTGCAACTCGGCCTGCTGTTGTTCCTCGATGCGCTTGAAGGCCTGTTCTTCGGGCTGGTAAGGCACATCAGACATGGAAGCACCCCCTATTGCAAGTCCAACACACTCTGCACACTCTTCACCATCTTCCGCTGGCTGGCGCTGCTGAAGTTCAACCCTGGGCCCATCTGGGCGGCGTAGCATAGAGCCACCGCTTTGGTGACGGCCTCGTTCTCCACTTGGATCGCCCGCCTGGCTGCTTCTTGACACACTTGCGCCAGCCGGCCCCACATCTCCTGGTCGTCGGACGTGTTCTGGATGGCGCCCACGAAATCGCGTTCCAGAGCTTTGTCTTTCACCAGCCGAGCTACCTCGTAACGGTAGAGACACCTCGCCTGGCAGAAGGCGCAACCAGCGTAGGGGATGGGCGCTTTGGCACACAACTGCTTGTACCCCTGGGAGAAGCTCTGCAAGCCTGCTGTGTGACGGGCGACCAGGGCATCCAGCACCTCTTGCTGGTTCTCGAAGCCACGGACGATATCGCACAGGATCCCTGCCAGGTCACCACGTAGAGTCTCTACGGTGTTGTAGAACCATCCGTAGCGGCGACCTCTCTCCTCCAGCAGGTCGGTCAGGGCCTGCAACATCACGTAGAGGGCCACCAGCTTCTCCTGATCCGGCTTCGGCTTGACCACCTGCTCTGTCAGCTTGGCCAGGTCGTGATAGCCATAGACGGCCTGACGTGGTTCCTCGATCAGCGAGAGGAAGTAGCGAGAGAAGCGCTCGGCGAATTCGCTGTGGTTGATCACCGCCAGGGCCATATCGCGGACCTCGGAGTCAGCGCGGCCATCGCCCGGCTGGTGGGCCTGGATGTGCTGGCTGTAGCCAGGCAGAGGAGCATACAATGGCTGGCTGCAGAACTGTTGCATGGCGCCCCGCACTTGCTTGTCCCTCACCCGACCTTTGACGTTGGCGCCCTTGAAATTGTAGACCTCGATCAGATACGGTTTATCGGCGCCTTCGGCATAGACGGCGGCCTGACCCGTGCGCAGCGCCGTCACGTAGCGCTTCTGATCCTCGTCCAGGTTCATCGCCCCGCCCATCACATCCCGGTCATCCTCGGCCACGACGCGATGCATGATCTTGAGGTTGGTGTTCTTGACAGCGTCGGGGGACAGCTTGGTCGGGATCTGCTCGGCGATGAGCACGCCCTGCCCGTAGGCCCGGATCTCCGAGAGCATGTTGGCGAAGGTCTCCACAGCCTGCCCTTTGACGTTGGCCTCCTCGGTTTGCACCTCGGTGGGCACGTGCTTCAGCAGACGGTGGGCCTCCTCGAAGACGGTCACGTGCTGAAGCCGGGGCAGCGTGTCGTGCATTCTGGCCTGCACGACGCGGTGTTCGTAGAGCCGGGTCAACAGCAAGCCGATCAGGAAAGCTTTCTCGTCGTCGTTGCCAACGCGCTCTAATTCTAGCACAGTGGGGTGAGAAAGCAAGTCAGCCATCGGGATGGAATGCCTGACGTCCAGCATGAGGCCCTTGCCGCCCAGGCGCAGGGAGCCCACGCGCGTCTTGAGCCCAGCCTTGACGTCCATCTGGATGCGCTCCTCGTAGCCCAGTCGGTCCACCACTTCGTCAATCTTGTTGTACAGATCGGTCAGGGTGGGAAAGACGGGCCATTTGGCCTCGTTGCCCCGTTCCCGTGGCGGCAGCCGGCGATTCTGGCTGGTGGTCAGGTCCCACCCCTTGTCCTGGTATATCTCGTGCAGGCACGTTTCCAGGACGTAGGGCATGGGCGCGTAGAGGATGAAGGCCGCGTTGAAGACGGATTTCAGGAAGTCAATGTGGGTCTGGACGTGGATGCGATTCTCGGCATCGGCGATCTCAAACTCGAAGGGGTTGAGGCGAAAGGGTGCCCAACGCTCATCGCCCAGGGTGAAGATGCGCAGCGTCTCGAAGCTTGCCGCCGTGCGCAGGTCGCGATATTCTGCCTTGGCCGGCTCGATGACCAGGAAGGGCACACCCTGGCCCTTGTTCCAAAGCTTGTCCAGCAGGTGAAACAGGGTGTTAGTCTTGCCGCTGCCCGTCACGCCGACCACCAGACCGTGCTTGGCGAAGTCGTGGCGGGGGAGAGCGTACCAGTTTCCGGTGTAGGTCTCCCCGTCCAGTATGCGGCCGATGTTGACGGCCTGCCCAGGCTGCACCGGTTCTTCGGGCAGGGCCACGTCGAAGCGGGCGTAGTCGCGGACGGTGTAGCCGGGCATCTCTTCTCTGGGCAATTGCGTCAGGATGGAGAGCTCGTAGGAGTTCAAGAGCGTGGTGAAGGCCTCGCCCTGAGATGGAACAACGGAACCAGAGCACCTGAAAGTGCGCAGAGGATCGGGTACCGAGTCCTCACCGGCGAAGATGGATTTGAGCAGAGCCCTGGCCTTGTCCAGCGTTGCTTCACTGGCGGCGAAGAAGTAGACCTCAACCTGCCATACGCCCTGGGCCTTGCCCCGGTTCAGGCGTTCCAGATTCTTCTCCAGTAGCTCGACGCAGTACTCGGCCTGACGGTCGGTCTGCTCGCTGGTGGTGCCCGGAGCGATCTGTACGCTCTTCTTTACCAGGGCTGACACCTGTCTGATCTGCCCAAACCCCTGGTAGGCCATCTGAGACACCAGGGCATCCTCGGTAGGTCTGGCCAGCACCAGATACCCCCACTCCTCGCCGTAGAGCCCCCGCAGCAGGCGCTCGATCTGCTGCACGGAGCCCTCTCGCTCCTTCTCACGCCTTGCTTTCAGCGTGGGAACACCCGTCAGTCGTCCCAGATAGCTGAGGAGAGCCGTTGGGTGCAGGACCGAGCCCAGCTTCTCAGTCGGCTTGTTCTCCAGTGCGATGGCCGGGAACGTGCCCCTGAGGGCCGTGGCAAGTAAGACGTCGGCTTGCGGCCCTTGTAGCCCCAGGTAGACCTGTATCTGGTCGCGCTGGCCCAGGATGAGATGGGCGAAAGACGATCCCTGGCCGTGAAAGCCAGTGACCAGGTCTTCCATGTATTGCTCGAAGCGGCAGTCCTCCTCTTCCTCCCAGAAGGCAGCCAGCCCGCATACTCGGACAAAGCACGTGGCGTCCAATTGACCCCAGATGGGAACCGCAGGGGGCTGTGCCCCATCCAGCCTCCGCCTCTCCAGGCGCTCGATGATCGCCTGGACATCAAATGTGCTGCTCTGCATGGCTCACTCCTTGTTCTATGCAAATCAAAATCCTGGACGCCGATTAAGACTGATCTACGCTGATGTCGCTTCGCTTAATGTATCTGCGTGAATCTGCGCCCTATGAATTGCACTCTGGTATCAGTTGGGTTTCTACTCCACAATCCCTCGGATTCGCTTGCCCAGCAAGGTGTGTTTGGACAGCGTGTCGGCCAGGGCGTTGAGATAGTCGGGGGCGCCCTGCTTTGCAGTCTTTTTCACCGTGATGTGCTTGCCCCCCTGTTCCGTTTTTACTCGCCTGCCGGTGCGGTAAGTGAGTGGACCTGTGGCGATCTGGCCGATCAGAGCGCGTAGGGCCTGTTCGAGCTCGGGTGTCTCCCCCTTGATCGTTAGAGAGCCATCGCGCTCCTGAACGACAGTGCCCACTTTTACCTTGCCGAACTGTTGTACGGTTAGCTTCTTGCCCATCAGTACTCCCTCCCGTGAAAGATATGGTCTCGCATGAACTCACATTTGTCCGGGCTGACCTCTTGCAGTAGCTCCGGATCGTGGATATAGGCAGCATAGGACTCGGCGAAGTCTTCCTGCATGTCGGTCTTAGCGTATTCGCTCACGTACTCGTCGGGCGCGCTGTTAGCACTCAGTTCCCCCCATGCCTGCTGTCGAGGCGACGTCTCGAGCCACCCCATGTCATTCCAAACGCTGTGGGCTATCTCGTGGGCGATGGTACTTTCCATCTCGGATCGGTCGAAACTACCGCCCGGTTCCTGGCGATAGATTTCGATCTCGCTGGTGTCCGTCAAGGGATTGTACTCGGTCGAGCCGAGGATGTTGCCTTCTTCGTGAGGCAAGTACATGTCCACGTATTCGACGCTCTTGAGCGATTCGGGGTTGACGTGCTCGGGCGGATAAGTTTCGCCGAGGTAGTCTTGCACCTCCTGGTCGGTCATCAAGCCCGATTGGTCGAAACCTTGTACCTCAGGCAACGGGACCTCCGATGCCTCGTGGAGTTGCTCAGGTTTGAACTCCTCGGTCTCCTCCATGCGTTGGGCAACGTCAACCTGCTCCATTGGGGGAAGCGCCTCTGGTTGTTCGATACGATCCGGAACATCTCCCATACGTTGAGCCATTTTACACCTCCTGGGTTTTCACATCAGTCAAATAGGCCGACTTGTACGCAAATGGGAGCTGTGGTAGATGCTGAAGCGAAGGCGGCGGTGGTTGAGGCGACGGCATCTGGCCTCCACAGACACTGCAGAACCTGGCAGTGTCACGGTTGTAAGCCCCGCAATGCGGACATCGAATAGGCATACTCACCTCCTTGAAACGTCAATGGCTCATCACTTACCCAGGATGCGCCCTATGGCGTAAGCAATCGAGCCTCCGAGAAAGGCTACAAGCAAATTACTCGCTATATACTCAATAGAGAAAACGGACCAACGAACGAACGTAACACCTGAACTTGCAATAGCAGCCAGGACAGTGGCTAGCACTATGGTCCAATAGTCGTGTCTTTTGTAGGATCGAAGAGCAAAAATGCCTTCCATAACCACGGCGGGTATCAGCCCCCAGAAGCTTATCCTCCCACCTTGCAGTAAACCATACGTGATAGCGTTCAAACCACCGGTCAGAAAAGCTGTTCCTGGTCGTTTGGTGATCATATACACCAGTGGCACAGGGATCGATGATAGGGAGCCGTATAGGATGCTCACGAGAATGTTGCTAGGATATCGTATCAGGATGGGGAATAGCACTTTGACATTGAGGACTGGGAAGACGGCGGCCGTAACCACAACCGTAGCCAGGAAACGCCCCGTGCTGGTTCGAGTGACCGCAGTTGGTGCAGGCGTTGGGGATGGCGCGGGCTTAACTGCTGCGGGGGGCTGAGGTGCTACTACAGTAGCTGGGGGCACTATGGCTGGGGCAGCAGCCGGCGCTGGCACCGGCGTTGCGGGTTGTGGCGAGACCAGGGCGAGTTGCATCTGGCGGGCTGTCTGCCACCGCCGATTGGGGCCCTGTTCTACAGCACGCAGGATGGCCTGGTCAACGGCTGCCGATACGCTAGAGTTCAAGCTGCGAACAGGCAGGAAGTGGAACGGCGTTTGCCCAGGGTCGCGCCTGGTGAGCAGGTGGTGCAGGGTGGCTCCCAGGGCGTAGATGTCACTCCGCGCATCGGTCTGCCCCTTGCCATACTGCTCCGGTGGCGCGTAGCCAGCCGTGCCGAAGGAAGCCGTGTCTGTGGCCTTTCCCAGCTTGAACAGGCGGGCGATGCCGAAGTCAATGAGCTTCACCTTCCCATCCCGATCCAGCATGATGTTATCTGGCTTCAGGTCACGGAAGATGACGGGCGGCTGTTGATGGTGTAGATACTCCAGCACCTCACATAGTTGCACACCCCAGTCCACGACCTGCTTCTCGTCCAGGAAGCCCGGTGTTTGAGTCAGCACCTTCTCCAGCGTCTGGCCCTCAATGAAGTCCATCACCAGGTACTGCTTGCCTCCCTCGCTGAAGTGATCGGTGACGCGGGGCAGGTTGGGGTGGTTCAGTGTGGCCAACATCTGAGCCTCTCGCTCGAAGGCTTGTCGGACTTGCTGCTTCTCCAACGGATCGGTGATGGCGGCGTCGCTCATCTCTTTGACCGCCACGACCTTGTGGCCCAGGCGGGTGTCGGTCGCCTGGTACACCGCCCCCATGCCGCCCTGCCCTACCTTCTGAACGATGATGTAGCGATGGGCGAGCATGGCGTGGGGTGGTAACAACCCTGTGCCCAGGCCCACCGGGTAGGTCCCGCCTGCCAGGGGTGTAGCACATTGATGACAGAAGCGAGCCGTCGGCACGTTGCGTGTGCTGCACGAGGGACAGATGATCTCCTGAGCCAATGGCGTGGCACACGATGAGCAGAATCGTGCATCGTCGCGATTCGCCAGACCACAAGTTGGACAAATCTTTGCCATTGTGGCAATCTCCTTTCCCTGAAGAGCGTTCAAAGCACCAGCGTGAGAAGCCAGACAACAAGAATCAAAAGGGCTGGCAGGAATAGAGCTACGGTCAACGGGATCAGCCGGGGTGCGGTCAATGTCCCCACCGGTTGCCCTGAGACATCCAGTGCCTCGACCTTCCATGTCCGCAACTCGTTCCGGCCAGGCTCGCGGATGCCCCAAAGCTCCACCAGGGTTCCCTGGGAGATGGCCCTTCCCTTGCGCTCTCCAACCATGAGCACGTCCAGGGGTTGGCCACCAGTCCCCTCGGCGATGCGGAACCTGTAGATGGGTACTTGGGGGGGCTGGCCTCGCCTGAGCAGCCGCGCCACCAGCCCACTGAAGGTCATCCGCGTGAAGTAGGGCCGGCGGATGCCCAGCCAGGAGAGGGCCAGCATCACCACGAAGATCGCGGCTATGGCGACCGCACGGCTCAGGCCCTGCAGAGCGAAGACCAGCCAGCCGGCCAGCAGAGAGATGACGAACAGGATGGCCGACGGCTCCACCGGAGCCGGTACGGTGGAGACAGTCGGTGGCGTGGTGACCTGTCCGTGGGCGGCGGGAAGCGGGCCGAAGACCTCGCTGTAAGCTGCTCGCCCGCCCACAGTCACCACGCGGGCAAAGAAGCTCATCCCTCGTTTGGAGCCAGTCCAGCCCTTGATGGCAGCCTCTTTGGCCACCGGGGCGATGGCAGCCCCCGCCTTGGCTGCCATCTCTTTGGCCTTGTCGGCTACTTCGGCCGCAGATACCGAGTCAGCCGGAGGACTCAGCGTGGCTCCACACTTGCCGCAGAACCTGGCATCCGTCCGATTGCTGTGGCCGCATTTAGGACAGTTGTTCGACATTTGTACCCTCCTTGTTCACTTCTTCATTCTGATGTCGGCATCCGTCGTGTAATTGTGCGCGACGGTCATGACGATGTTACCGCCCTGCTCCTTGCCCCAGATGGCCAGCCAGTCCCCCACGCTGATAATGCCAGATGGCTCACCGCGCATCTTGACCGAGCGCTGCTGGCTTGTCTGCCAATCCTCCACTCGCAGGTAGCGGACGGTGATCTGCGCGCCCTGAATAAAGGGAATAAAAGCCAGGACCGGCGCGATGAGGGCCAGACAGCCGGCCGCCGCAACCTTGCCAGCGATGGGTCCCTTCTCCTGAACCGGTGCATCCATGTGCACCACTTTGCCCTCAATGAGCGGCAGGTCTCCCGTCCACACCTTGGGGAACCCCAGCGGCGGCCCGTAGGGGGATACAGGCTGGGGCTGAGGCGGATAGGCTGGCACCTGCCCCGGACCGTAGGGTCCTGGCACCGCAGGCGGCGGTGCTGGTAGCGGAGTCCATATCGGCGGTTGTGGAGGTGCCAGCAGGGTCAGCTCGGTGCCGCAGATGGCACAGAACTTGGCCGCGTCACGGTTGTCGGCACCGCAGTGAGAGCACTTGATGGTCATGTCTGTCCTCCTTACTAAAGCTTATCACACCCAGCCCCAATGGGGCTTTGTTGGCTGAGCCAGGGGCTTGAGCGGAGCCCCTGGCGGACGCTGTTCCACGGCGGCACGGGTCTACCTGCCCAGCAGGCTGCACAGGCAGCTCAGCAGAAGAAGGCCGAGGAGTGCGACGGTAATCACGGCCAGGGGCATGGGCCGTCCCGTGGTGACGAGAAGATGGGTCTGGTGTCTGCCCCGTTTCAACACCTCCACCTTCCAGGTCCGGAGACTACTGATGTCTCTGTCCCAAGCCCCCCAGGCCCGCACCTCGTCGCCCTGATACAGGAGGCCACCCTGTCGCAGGCCCACCATCAGTATCGAGTGGGTTTGGGAACCTCCAGGATCACGAACCTGGAAGCTCAGGGCGGGCAGTCGTCTCGACTGGGTGCTCACGGGTTGCAGTAGGACGTAAAATTGATGAGTCTCCGTCACGAGGATCTCAACAGGGGCAGCGATGATCTCGCCTTCGACCTCGGGTTGCTGGGTGACGAAATCGTGATACCACCCCAGGGCTTCCTGAACAGCCCGTTCCCACATCTCGCCCAGGGTCAGCCAGAATTGTTGGGCATATCGCTTCAGTTCGGCTGATGATGGAAGCGGTGGCCCAGGGACGGATGGCGACAACGACTGCCCGCATCGCGCGCAAAAAGTCGCTGTGTCACGATTAGTGTGGCCACAAGCTGGACAATTGATGCTCATCTGTGTCCCTCCTAGACCTTGATCACGTAGGTCCCCGCCATCTTGTCGTGCCAGGTTTGCCTGTTCTCATCCCGGAACATCCAGAGGAAGCCTATGAAGCCCACGAATACATAGGTCAGCGCCGAGGTGAGCATATAGCCAAATGCCCGCCCCGCTGATTTGCCGGTAGTCAGCGGCGATCCATCGGTGGAAACGACCTTGATACGCATCATCTTCTTGCCGGGCGTCTGTCCTGAGCGGGCATGGAAGTAGGTATAGTAGCCAAAGGGTCCGCCCAGTGTCAGCAGACCGGAGCAAATGGCAAAGGTATCACCTGTCGAGTCAGTCGCAAGGGCGGCAAAGATGGCCAGAAGCCACACCAGGATCGTGAGAATGAAGCTGTCAATCAAGAAAGCTGCGAATCGTTGTCCGCCGCTGGCAAACTGAAAAGGGGCAAGGACTGGTGCAGGCGTTGGCACCGGAGCAGGGACAGATGCCAGTCTCGGCTTCACCAGAGGGTGAACGCTTGGCGCGATTGGTGCTGGTGATGGGGGAACGTACTCCACAGGCCGTCTGCCGAGAGCCTGGTGCAATTCCCGCACTGTCTGAGGCCGGCTCGTGGAATCGAGCTCCATTGCCCAGAGGATTGCCCCCTCTGTGGCCGGTGAAACAGACGGGTTGAGCTGCCGAGGCGGGGTCAACCGGGCACCACCTAGCCGGTCCATGGCCTCTGGCGGCACCTGACCAGTCAGAATGCAGTAAAGCGTGGCTCCCAGGGCATAGATGTCGGAGCGAGCATCGGTCCGTGCACCGCCGTATTGCTCCGGCGGAGAGAACCCAGGTGTCACCGCCCGGGCAGCGACCGCTGTCTTTTGGCCGGACTGATACACCTTGGCGATGCCCAGGTCCACCAGCATGGCCTTGCCGGCTGGCGTGACGACGACATTGGCCGGCTTGATGTCGCGGTGGATGATGGGGGGACTCTGGCCGTGTATATGTTCTACCGCCTCGCAGACCTGGCCGAACCAGCGCAGGGCCTGGGATTCCACCAGGCGGCCCTGGCGGGCCAGCATCTGCTCCAGATCCTCGCCTTCGACGAAGTCCATCACCAGGTACTGCTTCCCGGAGGGCTCGATGAAGTGGTCCATCACGCGGGGCAGGTTCGGATGGTTGAGATTGGCCAGCATGTTGGCTTCCAGTTGGAACTGGGCCTGGGCTTCGGCCGAGGCATCGAAGTTCCCCTTGACCGCCACCAGCCGGCCTCCTAATCGCAGGTCCTGGGCCTGGTAGACCGCTCCCATCCCGCCCTTGCCGAGGAGTTGGGTGATGCGATACCTCCCCTGGAGCACCGCACCGGTTGCTAGAATGCCAGCCAGTTTATGACCACAGAAGGCACAGAAGTTGGCCGCATCCTGATTTTGAGCTTTGCAATTGGGACATGTTCGCATCATCCGCTCCTTTTTCCAAGAGGGAACCCGATCTGAGAAGATCAAGCTCTATTTTACCATAAGTTGCTTCCCACATCCAGGGCAGAACTTCACCCGGACAGGGTTTTCCTTTCCACATTGAGGGCATTTGGCGGTCTGCTCGTGATACCGCAGGGTCATTCCACCTAGAGCAATCTCGCTGCCGTGGCGCAAACGCTGTTCAGCGCTCACCGGTTGTTTATCCACCGAGATGGGATGTTGAGGGCTTATCGCCCGTATCCAGTGGCCGGTTTCCCTGCGCACAATGAGGGCGTGACGGGGCACGGTGCCTTCACCGGCGTAGAGGACGAAATCATCGCGGTCACCACGGCCCAGCACTGTCTCGCCCTTGGTCAAGTTGTACTTCTGGCCTTCCTGACGACCGCTGCTGACGACCACCAGCCAGGCCTCGGATAGCCATTCCTGGAAGAAGGCGATGAAGGCGCCGAGAAACGCGCCCAGGATGACGACGGCGATCCAACGGCTGCCCGAACCCCTTGCCAATGTCAGGCTGACCATCTCGAAGAAGCCGCCGCCCAGATAGCCTCCTAGCAGCCCGCCCAGGCCACCCCGCACCATTCGCGCTCTGTCTCGGGTGGCAAGACCCTGGGACACGCCGATGAACACACCCACGATGGCCCAGCCTATGGCTCGCCCCACCAGGCCCAGGTTCACGGCGCTCAACACTTCGAAGGTGCCTTCGCCCGGCAGGCTGCCTGCCGCTCCGCCAACCAAGCCCAACAGTGCCCCCATCCGACCGCCCTGTACTGCTCTGCTGCGCACGCGGTTGACCACCCCATCCAGCGAGCCAATGGCCGCCCCGATGCAGGCCCCGACCACGACGAAATACAGCGCGATCAACACGTACCTCAAGGCCGCCTCTGTAGGTCTGGGGATGGCGGCCAGTTCCCCCGGCAGCCACCCGACTGCCCCACCGATAGCCCCGGCCAACGCTCCATAAAGAATCACTTTGACTTTCATCGTCTTTGCCCTCCCATTCGCCGTTCGCGCCAGAAGGCGAACCACCGCCGACCCTGCCTGCGCCACCACACTGGAAGCAACACCAGAACAGGGATCAGGAAGAAAACAACCAGTACTCCTAAACTGAGCCGAGATCCTGTGGGATGGATCAAAGTGCCGATGAACTCCTTCTCCACCTCAGGGCTGAAGATCTCTCCCAGACCGATGACGGCCCACATGGTGGTGGCGTAGTTGGAGGAGCGGTCCCGCCTTTGCTGTTGGGAGTTGATTTGCTGCCACGAGCCGTCGCGCTGTTGATGGTCGAGAAGCCAGAACACTCCCTGCCGGAAGGATTCCTCGTGGATGCTGACCCCGGCGATTTTGTAGGCGTAGAGGGCCTGCCCGGTGGCATAGCCGTTGCTGCCCAGGCGAGGGGTCTCACCCCAGCCACCATCGGCGTTTTGTTGGCTGTTGAGCATCTCTACGAATCTGGCAACGTCGGGATCATCGTTGGTGGCGCCGCTGGCCTTCAGGCCGACGACGGCAAAGACAATGTCCTGGGTGGTTGAGGGACTGACGGCGCGTAGCCAGGCCGCTCCCTGCTGGATGGCCTGATCGTAGGCGGGTTTGGCCTGATATCTCTTGGCTGCGACAAGCGTCACCAGCGCAGACCCGGTGGTCATGGCCTCGCCCTGGTCTACCGGGGCCTCCTCGTGATCAACTTTCCAGTAGCCAGCACCTGTCTGCTGTGCGACCAGCCAGTCAGCCATTTTCACCAGGGGGGCATCATACCCTGCCCCCACGTGTTGATCGTATTGGCTCAAGCCGATGCCGGCCAGCACCGTCTGGATCACAGGCCGAAAGGTCTCCTGACCAGTGGTGATGTATCCCTGGGCGGCCTGGATAGAGGCCAGGTAGTCAGCCAACTCTTTCGCCTTGGCCATGTTGATCTCGTACTCGTTGGCCCTGGCGACCGCCGCGCCCATGATGGCAAAGCTCTGCACGTGGCAGCCATAGCAGCTTTCCGCCCGCTGCCAAGCCACGGCGCTGTCCAGCAGCCAGTTCAACCCCTTCTGCCCAGCCTCACGAGGTGTCACCGGAAGCGCGATAGGTGCAGGTGTTGTCGTGACTGGCACTGTTGTCCCTGCTACTCTGCCCAGGGCCGTCACACCAAGCGCCCCCAGCAGGTAGAGGATCAAGCCAGCGCCGATAACCAGCAGCAAGTTGCCTGAGGTGCGCTTCGCTACGGACACAGGAGGCGCCGCTGGCGGCGTCACCGGAGTTGGCGGCAATGCTCGACCGCATCCACTGCAGAACCTGGCACCTGGGCGGTTAGTATGACCACAGATTGGACAATTCATAGTTTAGTTCTCCTGTTTAGAGCTAAGAATGACCAATTCCTGCTCCTGCGTTCCGAAGCGAGTCAGTCCAGCTTGGTCACTTTGAAGTTGTCTACCTTGGGGACCGCTCTCCAGTCGCTTACATTGAGGCTTCCTGAAGACTTGAGCCAAAGCCCCACCTTCCCGCTTGGAAAGCGATCATCCGAGAAAGACGTTATCATCTTGCCGTTTACGTAGGCTGCATACACATTTCCTCTGACTTGAACTTTGATGTGAGTTCCTTCCTCCCCATAACCGTCCACCTGTGTGCCAGGAACAACGGTCCAGGCATCATCTATCACCACTTCCCACTCGATGAACCTGCTGTCAACTATCAATCCCACGGCCTTACCATCATCTTGCAGCCGGACTAATATTGCAGCCATGCTAGGATCATTCCCCCACTGGTGGGGGTTATTATACAGGCCGCTAATGTCGGCTTCTACCTCATAGTCGCGCCAAACACTATCTCCAACGGCTGAAATGCCAGTGACAGAGCTGCCAGAGATATCCGTCATGGTATATTTGCCTCCTGCCATTCCCCACCTGCCGGAAAGCACCTGCCAATCCGGCTTGGGCCCGGCATCAAAGTCATCGAAGAAGAGCAGGGCGGGTTCAGGGGTTGAGGTGGCAGTCGGTGATACGGTTGGTGAAAGGGTGGGCGAGGCTGTCGGTGGTAAGAGCGCGGCAGTCGGCGAGGGGCCGGGCGTGGCTGTTGGTGGGATAGGAGTGGTTGTCGGGACAGGCACAGCAGTGGGTGTTAGGGCGCGCACCTCGGCTAGCTTGGCCTCGGCCTCATTCAGCCTGGCCTGCACATCCTCATAGCGGGTGTCCAGTTCCATCACAATCTTGAACTCCTCCACCGCCTCAGCATACTGCCCCGTGTTCATGTAATCCAGGCCACGCTGGTAGTGATACACCTTCCGTTGCTCCTGCACGTCAGCGAGTCTCGTCTGCACGTCCTTGTAGCTTGCGTCAATCGTGATGACCTGCTCATACTCGCTCTTCGCCTTATCCAGATCGCCCGTGGTCTGGAAGGCAACCCCTGCTTGGTAGTGTCGTTCGGCCTGGCGCTGTCTGTCTTGCTCAGGGAGAACGACCAATACCAGGGCTATGCCTGCAATGATCAAGATCAGAGCGGCCAGAATGACGATGTACAGCACACAAGACCGTCTTGCGGCAATTGGTTTTCTTTGAGCCATGACATCCCTCCTCAGTCCAGTATAGTTGCGAACAGATCACACCGGCCGTTCCCAGAAGACGCCTCGCGCGTTAGGATCACGCTCTGTCGGCTGGAAGTTATGAGACAGCCAGCGTCGCTCAGCAGCCAAGTCGCCGTCTTGCACCCACACGCGCAGCCGGTCGGCGCCCTGGGCTCGCGCTTGTTCGCTGACCTCTTTCAGGAGCGCCGACTCTGCCCCGTGGGTGCGGGCGGTGAAATGGGTGTCATACAGGGTGGCCTCGCCAGCGGCTACGCTGTACCGGGCCCTGCCCACGACTTCATGGGTGTCATCCCGTCGGAACACCTCTGCCTTGGCGGCGTTGTATACACCACCCTCCCGTTCCACTGAGGTGCGCACTTCGCCGCCCAGCCCTGCGTCGGAGTATCGGAACGTGCCTGGCCGGACATCTTCAGCCTGCTGGAGCCTTTGCTCCAGAGCTCTGCTGTCAAAAGAATCTTGCCCCGTGATTTCGGGTTTCTCTAACACGTCTCGAATTTCCATGTTGACCTCCTGATATTTGCTATTATTCCACTCACGTGAAGGGAGATGAGTTGGAATCCTGGACTCCAAAGGTTACTGGGTCGGCTGGCCCAGAACCTGTAGTTCCCATCCAGCGACCCACCACCGGCCACCTCCGAACTCGAATTTCACTACCTTGCCGATTCTGCCGATGGGCACTTCGATCCAGTCGTGGTTCTCCGAGTCGCCAGAGAATTTGGCAACCGACTCACCGTCAACTACGACGCGAACATTTACAGGCCAAGTACCCTCCGGCGTAGCTACCTGCCATCGTGCAACGACAATATGGGCCGTTTGCTCCAAATCCACTACGACTACTTGGGAACCAAAATCTGAGGCACCCCAGCCGGTTTCGGGGTCACCATCAGTCAGGTGGGCACAGATGTTGCCAAGTTGCTTCTCCTCTGAGGAACATTCAACCGATTGGTTTGCGGCTAAGTCGATTGGCTTCGGTGTGGGAGTGGGAGCGGCTACTGCCGTGGCCTGGGCGTTGGCCTGGGCCTTTGCCGTCGCTTCTGCCTGAGCTGTTGCCATGACCTGAGCCTCCACCGTAACTGCCGCTGCGCTTTCCGCCAGTTTGGCCTTCGCCTCGGCTAGCTGTGCAACAGCGTCCTTGTACCCTGGCTCCAGCCCTACAACTCTGGCGAATTCCTCGGTGGCCTTCTCCCAATCGCCCGCCGCTGCGAACGCGACACCCGCATCGTAGGCGCGCTGCACCTCGGAGGCGTGGGCTTGAGCTGTAGCGGTGGCTTGGGATGCGTGGGCCTGGGCGGTGGCAGTGGCTTGAGCAGAAAACTGTCGCTCTGGGGCAATCACAAATACGACCGAGGCCAATGCGATAGCCAGCACCAGAACAAGGACAATTGCCAGCCAAACCAACACTGGTCTACGTCCAGAAGCTGTACGTCGTTGTGTCATTTGCTCCTCCTTCCTTCTCTACGCTGAAGCCCAATCCGAGAAGATAGATTCCATCTGCAATAGCTTGCCTTCCACATTCACTCTGTTCCTTCGACTACGGGTAATAGCCGTAGATCTCTACTTCATCCCATGCTACCCATGAAGGAGAAGACCAGGTGATAACCCGTACCTTCTGGACATCGCTAACTGCTTGTTGCAGTGTCCACGTGAAAATATCGCCATCCTTAGTAACTTTGCTAAACTCCTTGAGGACAGCTTCATCTGGTTGGTAATAGACACGAACTTCGTACTTGGATTCTTCTACACGGGTGGCACCGTAGTGCACAACTAGCCGAATTCTTGTAACAGTTGCTCCATCTACTTCTACTTCCCACCACTGCGGTCCGTACGTACCTGCATTCCAGGCAGTCTCCAAGTCACCATCATTGACTTTATTGGGAGTATCCTGTTTGTAAGTCAGCGATGCAGTCGCTGGTTTCTTGAGTGCAACGTTGATGATTTGCGGAGTTTGTGCTGGTGGTATGGGAGTGGCTGTCGGCTTGGGCGTTGGTGTTTCCGCTGGTACTGGAGTTACCGTTGGCGCCAACGCTCTGATTTCAGCAAGCCCGGCTTCAATTTCAGCCAATTTCACCTGCACGTCCTGGTAGTTCGGATCAACAGTAAAAACCTGATCGCACGTTGCTTTTGCCTCTGCCCATCGCCCCAGGTTTATAGCTCCCAAGCATTTTTGATAGACGGCTTCCAATTCGGCCAAAGCATCAGCCGTGGCGGTGGCCTTTGCTTCTTGAGCCTGGACTGTAGCCCTGGCTTGCGCAGTCACTGTGGCCGCCACTGAAGTTGCTTGTGCTACCCTGGCTTCGGTTGTCACAGCAGCCGCGGTAGCCTCGGCCTGCGCTTGTGCTATAGCCGTCGCCTGAGTAGCTTTGGCTTCCGTTGTCGCTAGCACTTCTTGTTGTTTGGCCTTCACCTCGGCCAGCCGTGTGGCAGCGTCCTTGTAGCTCGGTTCCAATGCTACCACCTTGGCGAATTCTTCGGCGGCCTTGTCCCAATCGCCGGCTGTTGCGAACGCAACACCGGCATCGTAGGCCCGCTGCACCTCGGACGCTTGGGCCTGAGCGGTGACAGTAGCTTGGACAGCTAACTGCCGCTCCGGGCCAATCACAAATACGACTGCGGCCAGGGCAATGGCCAGCACGAGGATCAGGATGATTGCCAGCCAGAGCACCGATGACCGTGGTCCACGAACAGGTTTTCTTTGAGCCATGGTGTCCCTCCTTATTCCAATATGATCTCGAACAGGTCCTCACCCGCCGAGAAGAGCCGCGAAGTGAGCGACTTCTTCTTCGCCTCCTGTTTGCGCCGCTGGTAATCGGCGTGGATTTCGATCTCGGCGATCTCGCCGGGGTGGCAGCCGAAGACGGGCTGGGGGATGCTCAGCCACGACACCAGAGGCTCCACCCGTCCGTGCAGGTAGCCGCGCTTGCTTTTGTTCTGGATCAGCAGATGCAGCACGGTGGGCTTCTTCCACAGCCGCGGCAGGGGGC
>CAZQDO010000011.1:0-25522 GCA_964592085.1 uncultured Anaerolineae bacterium
CCCCTCTTCTGAGGGGAAGGGCAAAGTGTTCCCCTCCCTGGGAGGGAGGGGTTAGGGGAGGGTGGGCTCTCCACGTAAAAAAGCCACCAGGGGCATTGACCCCTGGTGGCTTTTGAGCTACTGACCTGCCCGGAATACGCCGCGAGGCTGGGAGATCAGGGACACTCCCCCCACTGTGAAATGAGGATGCTGAGGTCAGCGGTGTTCACCTGCCCATTGCCGTCGAGATCAGCCAGACACTTGTCACAGTCTCCCCATTGCGAGAGCAGGATGCTCAGGTCAGCAGTGTTCACCCACCCGTTACCGTCAAGATCTGCCGGGTAAAGGGGTGCAACCTGGACCGTCACCTGGTAGTCCTCGACCTCACCATCCGATGCCTGACCGGTGGTTGGCACTGCGCCGTCAGTGGTGCAGCGGAAGCGGGCGTAAGTATCCCCCTCCACCACATCCGCCGGAACCAGGAAGCTCAGGCCGTTGGCCCCACCTGCCAGGGCCTGACCGCCAGGGAACAGCTCCTCGTCGGCATCGGCCCAGTCGCCGTCGGCGTTAAAGTCTATCCACGCGCTCAACGTGCAAGCCGCATTGGCTGTCACGTTCATGTACGCCGTCTTGTCAACACGCAACACGGTGGTGAAGGCTACGCCGTCCTCGTCGTCGTCGCAGGGGACGGTGCCGTAGGCCGGACTCTGGGCCGTGTCGTCACCGTCGGCACCAACCGAGGGCTGAGCGTCGCCCTCCGCGTCCACGCAGGCACCCAGGTACACGTCGCTCCCCAGAACGTGGCTCGCTCCTGTGCTGGCCAGCAGCGTCGGATAGCTGGGGTCCGGCGCATCCCCAAAATCCTGAGGAGTCTCAACCGTCACCCGGTAATCCTCGACCTCACCATCTGGTGCTTCACCGGCGAACGCCACCACGCCATCGGTGGTGCAGCGGAAGCGGGCGTAGGTGTCGCCTGGCGCGGCCCCGGACGGAACCGAGAAGCTCAGGCTGTTGACCCCGGCGGTGAGAGCCTGGCCAGAGAAGATGGCCTCGCCGGCGTCCGCCCAGTTGCCGTCGTCATTGAAGTCCACCCATGCGCTAAGGTAGCAGGCCGCGTTGGCCGTCACGTCCACGTCCGCCGTCGCGCCGACGTACAGCGGGGTCGTGAAGGTCACGCCGTCCTCGTCGTCATCGCAAGGGCCGGTGCCGTAGAACGCACCCGTAGCCGTGTCATCGCCGTCCGCGCCCGCCGTGGGCTGACCATTGTCCTCCACATCCACGCAGACGCCCAGGTACACGTCGCTCCCCAAACCGTGCCTCGCTCCTGTGTGCGCCAGCAGCGTCGGATAGCTGGGGTCCGGAGCGTCGCCGTAGTCAAACAATTGTGTGGTAGCGAAGGTCATATCGTCGCCATAAATCGTACTGACGCCGTTTTGCCCCACCACTCTGTAATGATAGATGGTATTGACCAGCAAGCCCGAAATCGCCGCACTGACCGGGGTGTCGGTGCTACCGGTAACCGGACTCTGGTCTGCAGTAACGGTTTTACCGTAGCCGGTATCGGGACCATATTCGAAGGTAACGGTAGTACTGCTGTTGTTGGCATTCACCGTGCCATTCAAGGTGGCGCTGTCGGGCGTTATACTTGACGCCACCTCAGTGGTCACCGCGGGTGCCCCCGCACCGGTGTAAAAGGTCATGTCCGCACCATAGGTGGTCCCTGAGCTGTTCTGCGCCACCACGCGGTAATGATAGGTGGTGTTGTTGGTCAAACCGGTAATGGCTTTGCTCACTGCGGTGTTGGCGACACCGGTAACTGGACTTTGGCCTGCCGTCACTGTGGTGCCATAGGCGGTGGTCGTACCGTACTCAAAGGTGACGGTGGTGCTGTCATTGTTGGCGTTCACCGTCCCGTTGAGAGTGGCTCCGCTACTGCTTACACCGGAGGCTGCATTGGTGGCGGCAGTGGGGGGGGCACCGGAGGTGGTAAAGGTCATGTCCGCGCCATAGACGGTGCCCTCGCTGTTCGTTCCTACCGCCCGGTAATGATAGGTAGTTAAGGGGAGCAAATCGGTGGGGGTAGCGCTCACCGGGGTATTTGTGGAACCGGTCACCGGACTCTGAACTGCCGGGATTGTTCTGCCGTAGCCGGTGGTCTCGCCAAACTCAAAGGTTACACTGGTACTGTTGTTGTTAGCATTGATCGTACCATTTAGAGTTGCGGTGGTAGCGCCCACTGCCGCAGCGGCGTTGGTGGTGACCGTCGGGCCCATCGCGGTGGTAAAGGTCATGTCGGAACCGAAGTAGAGGAATCCACCGCTATAAACCGTCGTACGGTAATGATACGTCGTGTTGGAAGTCAAACCGGTAAGACCGGCGCTAACCGGTGTATCAGTGCTTCCGGAAATCTGGTTCGGGGTCGCGGCCATGGTGGAGCCGTAGGCTATAGTGGTGCCGTAGTCAAATCTTACATTCCAGAGAGCATTGTTTGCATTGGCCGTACCATTTACAGTGGCTGTGGTAACCAAGACATTGGTGGCCTCACCTGTGGTGGCCGATGGATTCAGGGTGGTTTTAAAGGTCATGTCCGCACCGTTAGTGGTGCCGTTGGTATTGGTTCCCACCACCCGGTAATGATAGGTGATATTGAAACTCAGGCCGGAAAGGGTAGCGGTTACGGCTGTGTCATTTGAACCGGTCACCGGGCTTTGATCGGCAGTGACCGTCGAGCCGTAGGCCACTGTGGTGCCGTACTCGAAGGTGACAGTAGTGGAGGCATTCTGGGCGTTGACGGTGCCGTGCAAAATCGCCCCGGTAATGAGGGGGCTTGCTGAACCGGTAGTAACGATAGGAGGGCCTACGCTGGTGGCAAAAGTCATGTCCGCCCCGTTACTGGTGCCGCTGGAATTGGTTGCCACCACCCGGTAATGGTAGATGGTATTGGGCGTCAGACCGGCAATGGCTTTGCTCACCGCGGTGTCGGTGCTGCCGGTCACCGGGCTTGGATCAGCCGTCACCGTGGTACCGTAGGCAGTCGTCGTACCATACTCAAAGGTCACGGTGGTACTGGAATCATGGGCATTCACCGTGCCGTTCAGAGTGGCCCCGGTGGTGGTTACCGATGAAGCAGCGTTGGTGGTGACCGTGGGTGGCACTAACGTGGTAAAGGTCATGTCTGCGCCATAGATCACACCGCCTGCGTTGACCGCCACCACCCGGTAATGATACGTCGTGCCAGGAAGCAGAGCGGAAAGCGATGCGTTCACCGCCGTGTTCGAGGAACCGGTGACCGTGTCGGGGGTTGCTCCGACGCTTCTGTCGTAGGCGGTAGTGAAACCATACTCGAAAGTCACGGTAGTACTGTTGTTATTGGCATTCACCGTGCCGTTTAGCATGGCTGTGGTGGTGCCAATCGCGCTGGCTGCATTGGTGGTGGCCGTGGGCGGAGACACTCCGGTGGTAAAGGTCATGTCCGCGCCATAGGTGGTACCACCGGCGTTGGTCGCCACCACCCGGTAATGATAAGTGAAGCTGTTGATCAAACCGGTGATGGCTCTGCTCACTGGCGTATCGGTGGAACCAGTCACCGGGCTCTGGGCTGCGGTGACGGTGGTGCCGTAGGCGGTGGTGGTACCGTACTGAAAGGTGACGGTGGTGCTGTCGTTATTGGCATTCACCGTGCCGTTCAGCGTGGCGGTAGTGCTTCCCACTGGCGCAGCGGTGTCGGTGGTGGCCGTGGGTTTGCTTGAGGTGGTAAAGGTCATGTCTGCCCCAATGCCGGTGCCGTTGGCGTTGTTCGCCACCACCCGGTAATGATACGTTGTGTTGGGGGTTAACCCCGTTAGACCAAGACTAACCCCAACGTTGGCAGGACCACCGACCGGGCTTTCTAGCGCAGTACCCACGCTGCCATAGGCGGCGGTCAACCCGTATTCAAAGGTCACCGTGGTATCAACAGGCTCTCCGAATGTCTTCGGATTGACAGTGCCGTTTAGAGTGGCTGTAGTGGTTCCTATCCCAGAAGCGGCATCGGTTCTGGCATAGGGCGCAATGGTGTTGAAAAAGGTCACGTCTGCACCATTCGTGGTGCCGGTGGCGTTCGTTGCCACCACCCGGTAGTGATACGTTGTGTCGGGGGTCAGACCGGCAATGAATTTGCTAACCGCGGTGTCGGAGGCGCCGTTCACCGGGCTCTGATCGGCCGTCACCGTAGTGCCGTAGGCGGTGGTGGTTCCGTACTCGAAGGTCACTGTTGTATTGCTGTTATTGGCATTCACCGTGCCGTTTAGAGTGGCGGTGTTCGGTACAAGACTGAACGTAGCGTCATCCGTGGTGGCAGTCGGTGCCGTTCCCGTTGTGCCGATGGTAAAAGTCATGTCATTACCATAGCTGGTACCATTAACGTTCGTAGCCACCACCCGGTAGTGATAGGTGGTATTGTTGGCAAGCCCGGTGATGGTTTTGCTTACCGAAACAGGAAGATCAGAGCTCACCGGACTTTGATCCGCAGTGACGGTTGTCCCGTAACTGGTGTCCGTACCATATTCAAAATCAACCGTGGTACTGTAACCATAGGCACCTACAATGCCATTTAACGTGGCCGTGTCGGCTCCTATTCCGGTGGCCGCAGTAGTCACAACACCGGGGGGGAAATCCAGCGTGGTGAAAATCATGTCCGCGCCATTGGTGGTGCCGTGGGTATTGGTGGCCACCACCCGGTAGTGATAAAGCGTGTTGGGCGAGAGCTCGGCTATGGTCGCACTTACCGCCGTGTTGGTGCTGCCGGTCACCGGGCTCTGATCCGCGGTCCAGGTGCTGCCATAACTGGTGTCCACCCCATACTCAAAGGTGACTGTGGTACTGAAACCATTGGCATTCACCGTGCCGTTCAGGGTGGCTCCCGTTGAACTTGTCCCCGTAGCAACACCAGTGGTAGCCGTTGGTGCTTGAGCGCTGATGGGGAGGGCGGTCAGCAGCACAAGCACGAGCGCAATTCCCAGCCGGGCGGGGACACGTAGAAGATGCCACTTCTTCGCAAATCGACGCTGATTTGTCATGTTATTCTCTCCTTCCTTATCAACTAAGGTTGTGCCCAGGCGGACCAGAATAATGACGACCACGATATGCCTGTGCTCTGCAATTTCTCTAGGATTATACTCCACCTTGTCGCTTTTGTCCAGTCCGACAGCCAGCCCTCAAACCCAGAAGGTTCTGGCAAACCATCCGCCAGAACCTTCTGCCTTGCGATCTACTTGATGTTGTAAAACGCCCCCATCCCCCCATACACGCCGATCTCCGCCAGCTCCTCCTCGATGCGCAGGAGTTGGTTGTACTTGGCCACACGGTCGCTGCGGCAGGGGGCGCCGGTCTTGATCTGACCAGCGTTCAGGGCCACGACCAGGTCGGCGATGGTGGCATCCTCGGTCTCGCCGCTGCGGTGGGAGACGACGGCCGTCCAACCGGCTCGCTGGGCCAGGTGCACGGCGGCAATGGCTTCGGTCAACGTGCCGATCTGGTTGACCTTGCAGAGCAGCGAGTTGGCCGCCTTCTCCCTGATGGCCCGCTCCACCCGCGCCACGTTGGTCACCAGCAGGTCGTCGCCCACGATCTGCACCCGGTCGCCAATGCGCTCCACCAACAGCGTCCAGTTCTCCCAGTCGTCCTCGGCCAGGCCGTCCTCGATGGAAATGATGGGGTACTTCTCCACCCAGTCCTGGTAGAAGGCCACCATCTCCTCGCCACTGAGCTCACGGCCCTCTTTCTTGAGGACGTATCGCCCGTCCCTTCGGCTTTGCTCAGGACAAGCGTGGTAGATCTCGCTGGCGGCGGGGTCGAGGGCGATGTAGATGTCTTCCCCCGGCTGGTAGCCCGCCCGCTCAATGGCCTCCAGGATGACCTCCACGGCCTCCTCGTTGGAGCCCAGGCTGGGAGCAAAGCCCCCCTCGTCGCCCACGCTGGTGTTGTAGCCCTTGCCCTTTAGCACCTTCTTCAGGCTGTGGTACACTTCGGCACCCCAGCGCAGGGCCTCGGCAAAGCTGGGCGCACCCACAGGCATGACCATGAACTCCTGCAAGTCGGTGGAATCGGCGGCGTGCTTGCCTCCGTTGAGGATGTTCATCATCGGCACGGGCAGGGTGCGCGCTGAGACGCCGCCGATGTAGCGATAGAGGGGCAGCCCAAGCTCCGCTGCAGCAGCCTTGGCCACGGCCAGGGAGACGCCCAGGATGGCGTTGGCTCCCAGGTTCCCCTTGTTGGGCGTGCCGTCCAGCTCAATCAGAAACTCGTCAATGCCCACCTGATCCTGTGCCTCCCAGCCGATGAGCTCGTCGGCGATGGTGGTGTTGACGTTGTCTACCGCCTTCAACACGCCCTTGCCCAGGTATCGGCTCGCGTCGCCGTCGCGCAGCTCCACCGCCTCGTGGACGCCGGTGGATGCGCCAGAGGGCACCGCCGCCCGCCCCTGCGCTCCACTCAGCAAAAATGCCTCGACTTCCACTGTGGGATTGCCCCGCGAATCCAAAATCTCGCGGGCGTTTATTTGTTCGATAAAAGACATGGTTCAACCTCCTCCTTGTGTGATTGGATGAGCCAGGCCGACACGGCTATTGCCAGGCGCATCATTTTCTGCCCAGTGCCGATTATAGCACAGAAAATCAGATGGGTCAATTGATTCCAAGCCACCAAGCTGCCAAGATCATTCAGTCCTGCTACGAAAATCACATGAACTTCAGCATACGTAATTACGGTAAAGTAACGACCCTCACCCTAACCCTCTCCCTGCAAGAGAGGGGACGTGCCCCCTCGCCCCTTTGGATAGAGAGCAGGGGTGAGGCGAAAGTCTCCGAGCAGGATACTCACCATATCTCCCCCAAAACACAGAATCGTGATTTGACAGATGATTCAATCTGTGCTACAATTACCGCAGAATCCTCAATACCGAATCAGGTGCTTTCCAATGAGCCAAACCCCCAAGAATAATCTCATCGCCATTATTAGCCTCCTCGTAGTAGAGCTCCTTAGCATTAAGGAGCTAATGGTGGTTGGGAGGAGATCGGAGTAAGCACACAGGCCAGTTACAGTTTTGAAAAGCCTCCCAACCAGGGGGCTTTTTTTTTCCCAGTTGAGGGACACACTGCACTGCGTTCGTACAATTGAACAGTGACCAAGCAGGCCAGAGTTGACCTGCTCCTTGCGTCTATGACGACGACCCTGCAATGATGCCTTTGCCCGCGCTGTCTTGTTGACTGTGAGGGCCAAGGCATTTGTTTTATCAGCCATCGAAGGGAGAAAACAAAAGTGAAAAGCAAAGCACTGAAGCAAGGTATAGAACGAGCTCCTCATCGCTCGCTCCTACGTGCCGTGGGCTGCACCGACCACGAGATGGATCAGCCCTTCATAGGCATCATCAACTCTTTCAACGAGGCCATCCCCGGCCACATTCACCTGCGCCAGGTCGCCGCCGCTGCTGCTGCTGGCGTCCGCATGGCTGGCGGCACGCCCTTTGAGTGCTCCACCATCAGCGTCTGCGACGGGCTGGCCATGAACCACCTGGGCATGAAGTACTCCCTGCCCAGCCGCGAGCTCATCGCCGACTCGGTGGAGATCGTGGCCCAGGCTCATGCCTTCGATGCCCTGGTGCTCGTCCCCAACTGCGACAAGATCATTCCGGGCATGTTGATGGCCGCTGCACGGCTCAACGTCCCTTGCTTGCTCGTCAGCGGCGGGCCGATGCTGGCGGGCCAGTTGGACGGGGAATCCATTGACCTCAATGATGTCTTCAAAGCCGTGGGAGCGGTAGCCAGAGGTGAGATGAGCGAAGCCCACCTACTGCGCCTGGAGCGAGCGGCCTGTCCTGGCTGCGGCTCCTGCGCGGGCATGTTCACGGCCAACACCATGAATTGCCTGACCGAGGCGCTGGGCATGGGCCTGCCCGGCAACGGCACCATCCCCGCCATCAGCGCGCGGCGCATCTGCCTGGCCAAAGAGGCGGGCCTGCAAGTGATGGAGCTGCTGGAGAAGGACATCCGACCTTTGGACATCCTCACCCCAGCCGCCTTCAGCAACGCCTTCACGGTGGACATGGCCCTGGGAGGCTCCAGCAACTCCATTCTGCACCTGCTGGCTGTGGCCCACGAGGCCGGGGTGGATATCCCGCTGACTGAGCTTAACGATTTCAGCGCCAATACGCCCCATTTGTGTAAAATGAGCCCAGCGGGCAAGCATCGCATCCAGCACCTGGATCAAGCCGGAGGCATACCCGCCGTGATGAGCCAACTGATGGGCGCAGGTCTGCTGGATGACGAAGCCCTGACGGTGACAGGCCACAGTCTGGGTGAGAACCTGGCCGGAGCAGTGGTGCTCGACCCTGGCGTGATCCGTCCCCTTGATGATCCGTACTCGCCCACTGGCGGCCTGGCCCTGCTGTTCGGCAACCTGGCCCCCGAAGGATCGGTGGTCAAGCGGGCGGCTGTTGCTCCGGAGATGCTGACCCACCGCGGGCCAGCGCGAGTCTTCGACTCCGAGGAAGAGGCCACCGCTGCGATCATGGCTGGTGATTTCCAGAAAGGCGACGTCATCGTCATCCGCTACGAGGGGCCGCGAGGTGGGCCAGGGATGCGGGAAATGCTGACCCCCACCTCCCTGCTCACCGGCATGGGCATGGATGGAGAGGTCGCTTTGCTGACCGACGGGCGATTCTCTGGAGCCACCCAGGGGGCGGCCATCGGCCACATCTCGCCCGAGGCAGCAGCCGGCGGCCTGTTGGCCATCGTCAGGGACGGCGATCCCATCGCCATTGACATCCCCGCCCACTCCCTGAACCTTGAGCTGACCGAGGAAGAGATCAAAAGCCGCCTGGCGGAGCTGCCCCCCTGGCAACCCAAGATCACATCCGGCTACCTCAAGCGCTACGCCGAGGCTGTCACTTCGGCCAGCACGGGCGCGGTTTTCAAAAGCTGATGTAACACTCACCCTCCCGCAGGTTTAGTCGGTAATACCGGGCAAAACACTCACTCGAAGCGAATGTTCGGAGCCCCAAACCAACAAAAGCAACCTGCGGGAGGGTAGGTTGAGTAGTCACAGGCTGATAGGCAACGAGTTACGAGGCAATGAGGCACACTCGTTCCTCGTTGAGGGACTTCCACAGAAGAGAGGACAAAGACAGTGAAAAATGATATCCATTTCGTTTACGAGAGCCATAGCCATCTGGGCACTCAAGAGGAGCAACGCGACGCCGTTTCTCAGGCCGCACGGCAACACCTTCCCCACGTAGTCGGCTGGGTCTCCCCGCAGGGCAACGCTCCCTTCTGGATGACCTTACCCCTGGAGATTGACCCCAGGGAACTGCTGAGACTGTCCATGCAGGAAGGGGTAGCCTTCATCCCCGGCCCGGTGGCCCACAACGAGCGCAATACTGCCATCCTCCATTTCTCGCATTTAGAACCCAATGAGATCGAAGAGGGCATCAGGCGACTGGGAAGACTCATCGTCAAATACATGGACCTTGTTTCCCAGACGAACGGAACGCCTTCGTCTCGCCTCGTGGGGCCGTAGCGGCTCAGTGACCAGTAATCAGTGTCTCAACTTACCAGGGTGCAAGGAGGAGAAAGTTATGAAACTTAGCGGAGCCCAAATCGTCTGGGAGAGTCTGGTGCGGGAGGGGGTGGAAGTGGCGTTCGGCATTTCGGGGGGAGCGGTGATTTATCTCTACCACGCTTTGCCCGATTACCCTATCCACCACGTCCTGATGCGCCACGAGCAAGGGGCGGCCCACGCGGCCGACGGTTACGCTCGGATCACAGGCAAGGTGGGAGTATGCGTAGCTACTTCGGGGCCAGGGGCTACCAACCTGGTGACCGGGCTGGCCACAGCATACATGGACTCCTCGCCCGTGGTAGCCATCACCGGCCAGGTAACGAGTGCCCTAATCGGCAAAGATGCTTTTCAAGAGGTAGACATCACCGGCATTACTTTGCCCGTCACCAAGCACAACTACCTGGTGACTGAGGTGGAAGCCCTGCCCACAGTGATCAAAGAAGCGTTCCACATCGCTCGCAGCGGGCGGCCAGGACCGGTGCTGATAGACATCGCCAAGGACGTACAGGCTGCCAGCACCGAATATGAGTATCCGGCGGAGGTGGACCTTCCCGGCTACCACCCCACCCTGATCGGCAACCAGCGTCAGATCAAGCAGGCCGCCCAGCTCACCAACGAAGCCCAACGCCCCCTCATCATCGCCGGCCACGGAATCATGCTCTCTGACGCCGAAGGCGAGCTGAGAGAGCTGGCAGAGAAAGCCCAGATTCCGGTGGTCAACACCCTGCTGGGCCTCAGCACCATTCCCGAAACCCATCCCCTCTGCCTGGGAATGGGAGGAATGCACGGCGAAGCCTACGCCAACAAGGCGCTGCAAGAAGCAGACCTGATCCTCAATATCGGTGGCCGCTTCGACGATCGCCTGACGGGGACGGTCAGCACTTTCCTCCCCAAGGCAAAGATCATCCACGTAGACATTGATCCAGTGGAGATTGGCAAGAACGTGCAGGTGGATCTGCCTATCGTCGGCGATGCTAAGAACATCCTCCAGGCCCTCCTCCCCTTGATCGAATCAACCAGCCATCCAGCCTGGATAAGCAAGATTGATGGTTGGCGTACCGAGTCCGCCGAACGCGACATTCTGGGTCAAGAGACCGACGCTCTCACACCTCCATACGCCGTCCGCCAGATTTGGCACGCCACCAGAGGGGATGCCATCATGGTCAGCGACGTGGGGCAAAATCAAATGTGGGAGGCCCAGTACTTCCTCCACCACAAACCGCGTGGTCTGCTCTCCTCAGGGGGGCTGGGCACCATGGGCTACGCCCTTCCTGCCGCCATCGGTGCTCAGATGGGAAAGCCTGATGAGACGGTCTGGGTCACGGTCGGCGACGGCGGCTTCCAGATGAATATCCAGGAGTTGGCTACCGTTGTTCAGGAAAAGCTGCCCCTCAAGATAGCCATCCTGAACAATGGGTTCCTGGGCATGGTGCGCCAGTGGCAGCAGCTCTTCTTCGAAGGACGCTATTCCGGCACACCACTCCTGGGGCCTGACTTCGCCAAGGTAGCGGAAGCCTACGGTATCCCTGGCACCACAGTGAGGGAGAAAAGCCAGGTGGTGCCTGCCATCGAGCAGGCCATGGCCACCGACGGCCCTGTTCTCATTGACTTCATCGTCGAGCAAGAGGAGAACGTCTATCCCATGGTCGCGCCCGGCGGCTCCATCGGTGACATGCTGCGGAGGCCGCCCCCCGGAGGGCAAAAGGAGCAAAAAGGAGGAGGTTCAAAATGAGACACACTCTGGTCGCTTTAATGGAAGATAAACCCGGCGTGTTGAACCGGATTTCCAGCCTCTTCCGCCGCCGCAACTTCAACATCGAGAGCCTGACCGTCGGCCACAGCGAGACGCCCGGCATCTCCCGCATGACCATCGTCTCTGAAGGGGACAGTACCATCATTGAGCAGGTGGAAAAGCAACTCTACAAGCTGATCAACGTCACCAAGGTCACCAATGTGACCGATGAGCCGACAGTGATCCGGGAGTTGGCCTTGATCAAAGTGACGGCCAGCGGCGCGACCCGCGCCGAGATCACTAGCCTGGTGGACATCTTCCGCGCCAAGGTGGTGGACGTGGCTCCCGATTCGCTGATGATCGAGATCACTGGCACAGAGGACAAGGTGGATTCTCTGGCGAGCCTGCTGCGCCCCTTTGGCATTCGGGAGATGGTACGTACGGGCCGCGTGGCGATGGTGCGCGGCAACAATGGGCACAAGAAATTAGAGATTAGAAATTAGAAATCGGAGGTTGGAGGCTAGAATCCAACTTCCAGAAAAAGGAGAATACAAATGGCCAAGATTGATTTTGGAGGGACAGTGGAAGAGGTCGTCATGAGAGACGAGTTCCCACTGGAGAAAGCCCGCGAAGTTCTGAGGGACGAAGTGGTCGCCGTCCTGGGCTACGGAGTGCAGGGCCCGGCTCAGTCACTCAACATGAAGGAGAACGGCATCAACGTCATCGTAGGGCAGTGGGCCGGCGACCAGGTTTGCTGGGAAAAGGCCCTGCGCGACGGTTGGGAGCCTGGCAAGACACTCTTTTCGCTGGAAGAAGCCGCAGAAAGAGGCACCATTGTTCAGTACCTGGTCTCCGACGCCGCTCAGATGATGACCTGGCCCCGGATAAAGCCCCACCTGAAGGAGGGCGATGCGCTGTACTTCTCTCACGGATTCTCGATTGTGTACGGCGATCAGACCGGCGTCGTTCCCCCTGAGTTCGTAGATGTCATCATGGTGGCGCCCAAGGGGTCAGGGGCCAGCGTACGGGCCAATTTCCTGGCCGGCAGCGGCATCAACAGCAGCTACGCCGTGCATCAGGACTACACAGGCCGTGCCCTGGAGCGAACCCTGGCCATCGGCATCGCCATCGGTTCGGGCTACCTTTTCCCCACCACCTTTGAGAACGAGGTGTACAGCGACCTTACGGGGGAGAGAGGCGTACTGATGGGCGCGCTGGCCGGCATCATGGAAGCCCAGTACGCCACCCTGCGCAAGAACGGGCATACCCCCAGCGAGGCGTTCAACGAAACCGTCGAGGAGCTGACCCAGAGCCTGATCCGGCTGGTTGACCAGAATGGCATGGACTGGATGTACGAGAATTGTAGCGCCACGGCGCGGCGCGGCGCTCTCGACTGGCGACACAGGTTCCGAGAGGCGGTGCTGCCGGTGTTCGAGGAGCTGTACGAAAGCGTTGTCGCCGGCGAACAAACGCGCATCGTCCTCGAATCCAACAGTGCGCCCGATTACAAGGAGAAGCTGGACGAGGAACTGCGCGAGATGCGGGAATCGGAGATGTGGCAAGCGGGCGCTGCGGTTCGCTCTCTTCGGCCGGAGAATTGGGGGAGCTAGAGGTTAGAGAGTGGAGCTTCCCCGGAAAGTGCTCAGAGCCCCGTCCCCGGGGCGACTTTCGCAAGGTAGCTTCACTGGCGAGCCCTGCGGCCGGAGAATTGGGGGAGTTAAAAATCAGAAGTTGGAAACTAGAAATTAGAAAACAGAAGGGGGGTGGTGTCGTTGACAGAGGACGACCTTGCTGACCTTAGAAGCTTACCACAGAATTCACTAGAAACAGGAGGAGGACAGATTACCAATGGACAAAGTCATGATTTTCGACACCACCCTGCGCGATGGAGAGCAATCGCCCGGTGCATCCCTCAACGTAGATGAGAAGGTAGAGATCGCCCATCTGCTGGAACAGATGGGCGTGGACATCATCGAAGCCGGCTTTCCCATCTCCTCGCCGGGCGACTTCAGAGCCGTACAGCGCATCTCCCAGGAGATTCGCAACTGCGTCATCTGCGGATTGACGCGGGCTAACCCGAAGGACATTGACGTAGCCGCCGAAGCGTTGCAGGGAGCAGCGCGACCCCGCATCCACACCGGCCTGGGCGTGTCCGATGTGCACATCAAGTACAAGCTGCGCACCACGCGCGAGAAGGCGCTGGAACAGGGCGTGGAGGCGGTCAAGCACGCCAAGCGCTTCGTGGAGGACGTGCAGTACTACACCGAGGACACCGGTCGGGCCGACCCTGAGTACCTCTACCGCGTGCTGGAGGCGGTGATTGATGCCGGCGCCACCGTGGTCAATATTCCTGACACCACGGGCTACACCACTCCCCAGGAGTGGGGCGCGTTGATCCGGCGCATCACAGAGAACGTACCCAACATTCACAAGGCCACCATCTCTGTGCACTGCCACAACGACCTGGGGATGGCGACGGCCAATTCGCTGGTGGGCGTTGTGAATGGCGCTCGCCAGGTGGAATGCACCATCAACGGCATCGGCGAACGAGCGGGCAACACCTCGTTGGAGGAAGTGGTGATGGCCCTGCAAACCCGCCGCGATGTGTTTGGCGTGACCACCGGCATCAACACCCGCATGCTCTACCCCGCCAGCCGGCTGGTGAGCAATCTGACCAGCATTGTGGTGCAGCCCAACAAGGCCATCGTGGGGGCCAACGCTTTCGCCCACTCGTCCGGCATCCACCAGGACGGGGTGCTCAAGGAGCGCACCACCTACGAGATCATCAACCCGCACGACGTCGGCGTGCCCGATTCGGACATCATCCTCTCCGCCAGATCAGGGCGACACGGTCTGCGCCACCGCCTGGAGGAACTGGGTTACAGCCTGGCCGACGGGGCCCAGTTCGAGAAAGTGTACCAACGCTTCCTGGAAGTGGCCGACAAGAAAAAGACAGTGGATACCCGCGATCTGGAGGCCATCGTCGCCGACGAGGTTCAGGTGTTCTTCGAGGAGACCTATCACCTGGAACACGTCCAGGTCTCCTGTGGCGATCACAGCATCCCCACCGCCACCGTCAGCATCCGCGGGCCAGACGGCCAGGTCTATTGCGACGCCGACCACGGCAGCGGGCCAGTGGACGCCGTCTACCGGGCCATCAACCGCGTCATCGGCGAGCCGAACGAGCTCATCGAGTTCTCCATCCAGGCCGTGACCGAAGGGATTGACGCCGTGGGCCGGGTGACCATCCGCATTGAGGCCGACGATCCGGTCAGCGAGAACGGCGTGGAGCGGCGGGTCTTCAGCGGTCGCGGCGCGGACAACGACATCGTGGTGGCCAGCGCCAGAGCCTACATGTTTGCGCTCAATCGGTTGCTGGCCGCCAGACGCGAGGCGGCGAGTCGTTAGGTTGGTAGAGTCGTAAATTCGTACAATCGTAGATTCGTAGACGAGTTTACGAGTTTCCGAATCTACGGATTTACCAGTTTACCAACTCATTGAGAAAGGACTTTGCTCCTATGAGCATGACAATGGCAGAGAAGATTCTGGCGGCCCACGCGGCCGTGGAGCGCGTAAAGCCGGGACAGTTCGTTGACGTCAAGGCGGACGTGGTGCTGGCTAACGACATCACTGCTCCCATCGCCATTCGGGAGTTCGAGCGGATAGGCAGGGAGAAAGTCTTTGACCGAAGCAAGGTAGTGATGGTCGCTGATCACTTTGTGCCCAACAAAGACATCAAATCGGCCGAACAGTGCAAGGCGATGCGCGATTTTGCCCGCGCCCAGCAGTTGACACACTACTACGACGTGGGCACGATGGGCATTGAGCACGTGCTGCTGCCGGAGCAGGGGTTGGTGCTGCCCGGTGACGTGGTCATCGGCGCTGATTCCCACACCTGCACCTATGGCGCGCTGGGGGCTTTCGCCACTGGCATGGGCTCTACCGACATCGCTGTGGCCATGGCTACCGGCAAGATCTGGATGAAAGTGCCTGAGACCATCAAGTTTATCTACCACGGCCAACTGCCGAAGTGGGTGGGCGGCAAGGACCTCATCCTCCACACCATCGGGCTTATCGGCGTGGACGGCGCTCGCTATCAGGCTATGGAGTTCAGCGGCGAGGCCGTGGACGATCTCCCCATGGCTGGCCGCTTCACCATGTCCAACATGGCCATCGAAGCCGGGGGCAAGGCAGGGTTGTTCGCCTTCGACGAGAAGACGCGGGCTTATGTCGAGCCCCGCGCCCGGCGACCCTACACCGTTTACGAGAGCGATGCAGACGCCTGCTACGCCCAGGTCATCGAAATTGACATCTCCGAACTGGAACCTCAGGTGGCCTTCCCCCACCTGCCCAGCAACGCTCGTCCCCTGAGCCAGGTGGGCGAAGTGCCCATTGACCAGGCGGTCATCGGCTCCTGCACCAACGGGCGGCTGGAGGACCTGCAGGTCGCTGCCCAGGTGGTAAGAGGACAGAAAGTGCATCCTTATGTCCGCTGCATCGTCATCCCCGGCACCCAGGCCGTCTACCTTGAGGCCCTGCGTCAGGGTTTGGTGGAAGCTTTCGTGGAAGCGGGAGCCGTGGTGAGCACGCCCACCTGTGGCCCCTGCCTGGGCGGATACATGGGGGTGCTGGCCGCCGGAGAGCGCTGCGTCTCCACCACCAACCGCAACTTCGTGGGCCGCATGGGCCACCCGGAGAGCGAGGTATACCTGGCCAACCCGGCGGTGGCGGCGGCGTCGGCAGTACTCGGGCGGATCGGCGGCCCGGCGGAGTTGGCTGCTTAGAATGAGGTACAGGTGCAATGCACTTCGGAAGTGCGTTGCACCTGTGCGTGTCTTAAGGAGAGCAAATGAAACTAACCGGCAAGGTTTGGAAATACGGCGCCAACGTGGACACGGATGCGATCATCCCGGCTCGTTGTCTGAGCCTTTCAACTCCGGAAGATCTGGCTCGCCACTGCATGGAAGACGTGGACCCAGAGTTCGTTGAGAAAGTGCAGCCAGGCGACATCATCGTGGCCACAACCAACTTCGGCTGCGGCTCGTCGCGAGAGCACGCACCGTTGGCCCTCACAGGGGCGGGAGTGAGCTGCGTTGTCGCTCACACTTTCGCCCGTATTTTCTATCGTAACGCCATCAACACCGGCCTGCCCATCCTGGAGTGTCCGGCGGCAGTGGAAGGGACCGACGCGGGACAAACCCTGGAGGTGGAGCTGGAGACAGGGAGAATCCACAACCTTGATACCGATCAAACCTTTCAGGCCGAACCGTATCCTGAGTTCATGATGGGCATCATCCAGGCCGGGGGACTGGTCGAGTACACACGAAAGGAATCGAGGACTTAACTATGCAAGCTAGAATCGCTGTTCTGCCGGGTGACGGCATCGGGCCAGAGGTGGCCGCCCAGGCAATTAAGGTACTGAAACGAGTGGGGGAAGTTCATGGGCACTCGTTCGTGTTCGAGGAGGGTCTCATCGGCGGGGTAGCCATTGATCAGACCGGCAGCCCCCTGCCCGACGAGTCGCTGACCTTATGCCAGGCCAGTGACGCCGTGCTCATGGCCGCGGTGGGCGATCCCAAGTACGACGATCCAACCCTCAAGGTGCGTCCTGAGCAGGGATTGTTGGGCCTGCGCAAGGCGCTGGGAGTCTTCGCCAACCTGCGGCCCGTCAAGCTGTACAAAGCACTGCTCCACGCCTCGACCATCAAGCCCGAGGTCATCGCCGACGTGGACCTGGTGGTGGTGCGCGAGCTCACGGGCGGCATCTATTTCGGCGAGCGAGGGCGTAAGACGGTTGGTGGTGCAGAGGCAGCCTATGATACCCTGCTCTATTCCGCCCCTGAGGTTGAACGGGTGGTGCGCCTGGCCTTCGAGCTGGCACGCCAGCGGCGCAAGAAGGTAACTTCGGTGGACAAGGCCAACGTGCTGGAGAGCTCCCGCCTGTGGCGCGAGACGGCCGAGCGCGTGGCTGGCGATTACCCCGACGTTGAGTTCGACAGCATGTACGTAGACATCGCCGCCATGCGCCTGGTGCGCTATCCCGGCGTGTTCGACGTGATGGTCACGGGCAACATGTTCGGCGACATCCTCACCGACGAGGCATCCATGCTGGCCGGATCGATGGGCATGTTGCCCTCAGCTTCACTGCGAGGGGACGCCTTCGGGCTGTACGAGCCCATTCACGGTTCCGCGCCCAAATACACCGGCCTGAACGTGGTCAATCCCATCGCCACCATCCTCAGCGGCGCCTTGCTGCTCCGTTACTCACTGAAGCTGGAGGAAGAAGCCGCTGCAGTAGAGGCAGCCGTGGCTGCTGTGCTGAAAGAGGGCTATCGTACCAGAGACATTGCCGAAGAGGGGACACAACAGGTCGGCACCCAGGAGATGGGAGACCTGATCGCTGATCAGGTTGGAAATTAGAAGTTGGAGGTTGGAAGTCCAATCTCCAACTTCCAACCTCTAACCTCCAAAGGAGTGTTATCATGCCTATTCCGCAGTCCGAGAATATTTGGTTCAATGGCGAGTTTGTGCCCTGGGACGAGGCCCAGGTACACGTCACGGCTCACGCGTTGCATTACGGCTCCAGCGCCTTCGAGGGCATCCGCTGCTACAGCACCACACAGGGGCCAGCTATCTTCTGCCTGGACGCCCACGTTGATCGCCTGTACAAGTCGTGCAAGATCTACCGCACGGAGATCCCCTATTCGCCGGATCAACTGCGACAGGCCATCATTGACACCGTGCGGGTGCATCAGCACCAATCCTGTTACATCCGTCCCTTGGTCTTCCGTGGGGCCGGCGCCCTGGGGCTCAGACCGCACCAGTGCCCGGTAGAGGTGGTCATCATCACCTTCGAGTGGGGACGCTACCTGGGGCCGGAAGCCCTGGAGCAAGGGGTTGACGTATGCGTATCCTCCTGGGCACGCATGGCGCCCAACACCTACCCGGCTCTGGCCAAGACGGGAGGGCACTACACCAACTCGCAACTCATCGTCATGGAGGCCCTGGAGAACGGTTACACCGAGGGCGTCGCTCTGGATGTGCATGGCTACGTGAGCGAAGGCCCTGGGGAGAACATCTTTTTGGTGGAGAAGGAGATCGTCCGCACCCCGCCGCTGGCCTCGTCCATCCTGGGCGGTATCACTCGTGGTTGCGTCACCACCCTGGCCCGCGACCTGGGATACGAGGTGCGAGAGGAGTTGATCCCCCGCGAGACGCTCTACGTCGCTGATGAGGTCTTCTTCACCGGCACGGCGGCAGAGATCACCCCTATTCGATCCATTGACCGCATCCCCATCGGCACTGGCCGTCGCGGCCCCGTCACTGAGCGCATCCAGAGCGAGTTCCTGGGCATCACTTCGGGCCAGGTAGCGGATCGGTACGGTTGGCTCACCCTGGTTTAGAGGGATGCGGCAAGGTGACAGGCACTTACAAAAGATCGCTCATAGATAGGCACAAGCCATTTGAAAGACAACCTTCAAGTCGAAGCAGCTATGCAAGTGCCTGTCACCTGAACGTCCACTAAGGGAAAGAAACTAATGACTATCCAACTCTACGACACCACCCTACGAGATGGCACCCAGCGGGAGGGGATCTCCCTCTCCCTGCATGACAAGCTGAAGATCGTCCGCAAGTTGGACGAACTGGGCATCCATTATGTCGAGGGGGGGTGGCCCGGCTCCAATCCCAAGGACGCTGAGTTTTTCTCACAGGTCAAGGGGATACCGTTGGAGCAGACCACCATCACTGCCTTTGGCAGCACGCGGCGGGCAGACACGGCAGTGGAGGATGATGCCAACATCAGGGCACTGCTGGAGGCGGAAACTCGCGCTGTGGTCGTCGTCGGCAAGAGTTGGGACCTGCACGTGAGCCAGGTGCTGGGCACGACGCAGGAAGAGAACCTGGCCATGATCACCGATAGCGTGAGCTACCTCAAGGAGCAGGGGCGGGAGGTCATCTACGACGCTGAGCACTTCTTCGATGGCTACAAAGCCGCGCCGGCCTATGCCCTGCGCACGCTGCAAGCAGCAGAGAAGGCCGGGGCCGATTGCCTCGTTCTCTGCGACACCAACGGCGGCACCCTGCCCTCACAACTGCCGGCCATCATCGAAGAGGTGAAGAAGGTCACCTCCATTCCCCTGGGCATCCACGCCCACAACGACTGCGAATTGGCCGTGGCCAACTCCCTGGCCGCAGTACAGGCGGGCGTCGTCCACGTGCAGGGCACCATCAACGGCTACGGCGAGCGCAGCGGCAACGCCAACCTCTGTTCCATCATCCCCAACCTCAAACTCAAGCTGGGCCACGATTGCATCAGCGACGAGCAACTGCGCCGCCTGGTCCGTGCTTCCCGCTACGTCAGCGAGCTGGCCAATCTCGCCCACGACGCCCACCTGCCTTACGTGGGCCATAGCGCCTTCGCCCACAAGGCCGGCCTGCACGTCAACGCTCTGCTCAAGTGCGAAGAGAGCTATCAGCACATTGATCCAGCCCTGGTGGGCAACCACAAGCGAGTGGTGGTCTCGGAGCTTTCGGGCAAGAGCAACATCGCCTACAAGATTGAGGAGTTCGGCCTGAATCCATCCATTGGTCCGGGCCAGACCCACGAGATCCTTCGGCAGGTCAAAGATTTGGAGAGGCAGGGGTTTCAGTTCGAGGGGGCGGAGGGATCGTTGGAGTTGCTCATTCGCCGGACGCAGCCGGGGTACAAGCCGCCTTTTGAATTGGTTGATTTCCACGTGCTGGTGGAGAAGCGCCAGGGTCGGGGGATGTTGGCTGAGGCCACTATCAAGGTGAAGGTAGGCGACGAAGTCATGCACACCGCCGCTGAGGGCAACGGCCCGGTGAACGCCCTGGACCTGGCCGCCCGCAAGGCTCTGCTGCCCTTCTACCCTAAGTTGGCCGAGACTCATCTGACCGACTACAAAGTACGCATCCTCGACAGTGAAGCTGGCACGGAGGCCCAGGTCCGCGTCCTCATTGATTCCGCCTGGGGGAGCCGCACCTGGAGCACGGTGGGCTCTTCCACAAACATCATCGAGGCCAGTTGGCAAGCCCTGGCCGATAGCCTGGCGTACAGTCTGTTGAACGGGATCGGAGTTGATTGAAGAAGACGGTCACCTCCGCGCGGCTTGACCACCACGGGCGCAACCGCTACCCCCATCAGTGCCACGAAGCAAAAGTCCCCAGAGCAATGCGGTCTTACCAGGACCGTCCCTCCCCTCGAACCTCAAGTGGCAACTGCTTACCCTCCCGCAGGCTCAGTCGGCAATGCGGTCAAGCGCCGACTCCGGGCAAATGTTTGACACACCAGACCCACAGAAGCAGCCTGCGGAAGGGTACGCCGAGTAGCTACCTCAAGTGTCCACAGGTGACACCCCTCATGCTGATTTGATTTTTCACTGCGGCGCTTTGACAGCTACTCCAAAACAAGTTATAATTCAGTTCGCCGTCTGATGTTAACTTTAGCTATGGAGCACCCCTGCCAATGAATCAGCCCCTACTGTCTGTCATCATGCCCGTTTACAACGAACGGGCAACCCTGTCGGAAATCCTGGCTCGAGTCAGGGCCGTTGACCTGGAGATGGAGATCGTGATCGTTGACGATGGCTCCACCGATGGCACCAAAGACGTATTGAGGGAAGAGGAGAAGGCGGGCGATCTCAAGGCCCTGTATCACGAGACCAACCAAGGCAAGGGGGCCGCAGTGCGCACGGGTCTAGAGCATGCCTCTGGCGATTTCATCATCATCCAGGATGCTGACCTGGAGTACGACCCCCGCGACTACCACAAGCTGCTCAAGCCCCTGCTCGAAGGCCAGGCTGAAGTGGTCTACGGTTCGCGCTTCATGGAATACAGTGAGACCATGTTCTTCCTGCAAGCCCTGGGCAATAAGATTGTCACCCTGATCACCAACGTCCTCTATGGCACCGCCCTGAGCGACATGGAGACCTGCTACAAAGCCCTCCGGGCCGAGATTATCCAGTCTATTCCCCTGCGTTCGCGCCGCTTTGAGCTTGAACCGGAGATCACGGCCAAGCTGCTGAAAAGAGGCTACCGCATCCACGAGGTGCCTATATCCTACCAGGGGCGGGAATATCACGAGGGCAAGAAGCTAACCTGGCGGGATGGCATCACGGCTCTGTGGACCCTGATAAAGTACCGCTTTGTTGACTGATCGTTTCATGAGGGGATTGTGGGATTGGGCTGGTGATCACTGGGCGGCGATTGGCCTGGCGTTGCTGATGGTCATAGGAGCGGCCCTTCGATTTGCTCCCATCGGCGCGAACCGTTTCCATCCGGACGAGGCTCTCTACAGCTTCTGGGCCCTCCAGGTCGCCACCGGGCGCGACCCAATCTTGGACCACTCGCCGGTTGATAAGCCGCCTCTTTTCATTTACACTCTGGCCCTCTGCTTCAGACTCTTTGGGCCTTCGGAGGTGGCTGCCCGTCTGCCCAGTGAGCTAAGCAGCGTGGCCAGCATCGCCCTTCTCTACTACTTGGCCAGACGACTCTACGGACGCGCTGTGGCTATGGTGGCGGCAATCCTGATGGCGCTCTCTCCCTTCAACATCCTCTTCGCTCCCACGGCCTTCACCGACCCCATGATGGTGGCCTGGGTTTTGGCCGCCCTCTGTCTGTCAGCGCAAGGCAAATTCGGGTGGTCTGGGCTCGCGCTGGGATTAGCCTCGGCCACAAAGCAGCAAGGCATTCTCTTTGTGCCTCTGGCTGTAGCTATCGGTGCCCATCACCTCACGATCTCTCCCTCTTCGCTTCTCCTCCACGACGGTGTCCTGAGCTTGTCGAAGGGTTGGGGAAGACTGAGGGGAGGCTTGAGAAAGGGGCTGCTCCTGGCGTTGGGTTTCCTGGCAGTGATGGCTCCTGTGGCTTGGTGGGATTCTCTGCGCTGGCGGTTGCAGCCCAACTACTTTGAGCAGAGCCTCATCAGCTACGGTGGCCTGGCTTTGGCAGACCCCGCTCTGTGGGCCGAACGGCTTGGAGATTGGGTCGAGATACTGCACCACGTGACGGCTTCACCCTTTCTCAACGTCCTGTTGCTTGGTGGCTTACCCTGCCTTATCCTCTATGACCTGCGCTGGCGCAGGGGAGAACCGACAGTTTTCTTCGACATCGTCCTGTCGGCCTTCGTCGTCCTCTTCCTACTAGGCCACTGGCTGCTGAGCTTCAACGTCTGGGATCGCTACCTGCTGGGCCTGGTTCCCCTCTTGCTGATTTTGCTAGCGCGAATCATCTGGCTGGCGAACGGGGTGCTGGCAAACCTTCGCCCCTCCCTCCCAGGGAGGGGCAGGGGGAGGGTGAATCTCCATAAGCTGCAAGTGTTTTTAGCCATCGTCCTGTTGGCAGCTACATCAGCCGGGCCAGCCCTGGTCGCCGCACAGAGCGGATACCCCATCGGCGGAGACCACGGAGCCTACGACGGTATCGAAGCGATAGCCGCTTATTTCCGAGATCGTATTCCCGCTGACTCTATCCTTTACCATCACTTGTTGGGCTGGCATTACTCGTTTTACATGTTTAACTTCCCCTTGGTTTTCCGCTGGTACCCTTCGCCTGAGGAGCTGGTTGAGGATGCACGCCAGGCAGATGGTGCTCAGCGCTACATCGTCTTCCCATCGGGGAAGACGACCACAGAGGCAAAGGGTGCTTTGGCCGATGCAGGTCTGGGGCTCCGTAGTGTTTATTCAGCCCACGGGCGCGACGGCAGCACCACTTTCACCGTCTACCGCATTGAGGATCAAAAGTGAGAGATTCCACGCTTCACGTTTCACGCTTCACGTTTCACATTAACAGAGACATTCTTGCTCTGGCCACTCTGCTCACTCTGACGCTGGCCTTCTTCTGGAAGATTGCCTTCACCAATCTCATTCTGGTGGGGTTGGACGTCTTCACCTACTTCTACCCCTACAAGGCTTACGCCGCTGAAGTGGTGCGCCAGGGTCGCTTGCCCCTGTGGAATCCGTATCTGTTCATGGGTGTGCCGTTTCTGGCCAACGCCCAGACAGCCATCTTCTATCCCCTGAACTTTCTCCTCTACTGGTTGCCTGTGCCCAGGCTAGTTAGCTACTCCATCGTGCTGCACGTCTTCCTGGCTGGCTTGTTTGCCTACCTCTATGCTCGCCGCTCGGCGGGACTGGGGCGCTGGGGAGCCTGGCTGGCGGCGTCGGTTTTCGCCCTCAGCGGTTTCGTTGGAGCCCAGGTGGAGCACGTCAATCAGTTGAATTGCTCCGTCTGGCTGCCGCTGCTCTTTTTGCTGTTCGATCTGGCTCGTGGGAAACCCTTGCGAAGGTTGCGAGTAACCTTGGCAAGGGATCGAGCTTCGGTAGACAAAAACCCCAGTGATCCGGAAGCTCCTGCCAAACCTTCGCAAGGGTGGCTATATGTTTTGCTGGCCGGATTGGTGGTAGGACTGCAATTCACGGCTGGCCACACCCAGTCGTCGTACATCACCTTGTTTGCTCTGGGAATGTACGCGGTCTTTCCATCGCTGTGGAACAACGGGCTGGCAGGATTGAACGGACGGAAATGGAAGGCGGTGGGGAGAGAGATTGGGTGCAGCTTGCTGGTTTATCTCCTGGTGGTGGTCATCGGCCTGGCTCTGGCGGCAGTTCAGTTGTTGCCGACTTTGGAGCTTTCGCGGCTCTCGGTGCGGGGCGGAGGGCTGTCCTATCGCGAGGCTGCTTCTTTCTCTCTCAAGCCGCGCTTGTTGCTCCTTTCGCTGCTGCCGACCTTCGGCGGTGAGGAAGTCTTCAGCGAGTACGTCGCCTACCTGGGCATCGTCGCTTTGGTCTTGGCCCTCGTCGGGGCCATGTTCCAGCGGCGTCATTCGGCCCGGCCTTTCCTCATCTTTCTGACGGCCCTGGGCCTGTTCCTGGGCCTGGGAGCCTACAACCCCTTCTACTTCGTCCTGTACAAGCTGGTGCCGGGTTTTGACCTGTTTCGGGCGCCGGCCCGCTGGCTGTACCTCTACACCTTCGGCGCGGCCATGCTAGCCGGGTTGGGAGCGGACTTTCTGAGTTATTCCCTCCAGGAAAAGGCTGAGGTGGTCGGCTTGCCCCCCCTCTTTCCCCCCCAATCTGGGGGGGAGGAAAGGAGGGAGCTATCGCACTTCATCCGCCGCCGTTTGCTGATAGCTATCGGCATACTGGGCGTTCCCCTGGTTCTCATCTCTCCTTTCCTTGACTTTCCAACCAGACCCACACTCTTAGCCTGGCTGTCTCTGGCTCTGTTGACTGTAGCCTTGCTCTGGCTGGGGCTAAGTGGAAACTGGGAATTGGAGGTTGGAAATTGGAAGGTGTTCCAACGTCTAGCATCAGGGAGGCAGAGAGAAAAGGAACAGGTAATCCGACTCGAAACTCTGAAACTCGAAACCCGAAACTCCTTCTGCCTGGTGGTGTCCCTGATCGTCGTCGGGGAGCTCTTCGCCGCCAGCCGTGGCCTGGCCTACAATCACCCCACCGCCCCTGAAGCCTACTCCTCCCTGCGCACCGCACCGGCTCACCTCCTGGCCGTCGGGCAGCCAACAGACCGCTTCCTCAGCATCTCAGACCTGACCTGGGATCCCGGAGACCTGGGGGAGATCCAGCAGATGTTCGAGAACCAACTGTCTCCTCAGGCTATTTATGATTACGTCGTGGCCACCAAGCTGAAGGAGATCGTGGCTCCCAACCTGCCCCTGGTCTATCAGATCCCTAGCGTAGACGGCTACGACGGCGGGGTGCTGCCCCTCAAGCGCTACGTCGAGCTGCAGCGCCTGTTCCTGCCCGAGTCTTCGCCCGATGGCCGTTTGCGGGAGAGTCTGGAGGAGATACCCCCGTCGCGGATTCTGAACCTGCTCAGCGTCAAATACGTCATCATGGACAAGATCCACGATGTCTGGGTGGATGGGGTTTACTACGACCTGGGTCACGAGGCCATTCTAGGTCCTGAGGCAGCCTATCGGGTCGAGGTGACGGAACTGCCCAACTTCGCTGCCACCTCTCTGGGCCTGGTCTCCTACCTGGAGGGGCTGGCTGATCTGCCCAACGGTGTGCCCGTCGCTCAGATAACCGTTACCGATGAGCGTGGGGCGGTGCAGAGCCGCCTCCTGCGGGCTGGCATTGAGACGGCAGAGGGCCAATACGCGGCGAGGGGGATTCAGCATGACCAGGCCAGGGTCTGTCGTCAGTGGCCCGACAACTCGCAAGGGAATGACTACCA
>CAZQDO010000012.1:0-25109 GCA_964592085.1 uncultured Anaerolineae bacterium
GCCCCCTGATCAGCAAGGCGCTGGACTCGTTCGCCGAAGGTCTCCCGACCGAGGCGACTCAAGCGCTGGCGGTGCAGTCCATGGCCTTGCGCCCCTGCCGGGCAGTGCAGGGATTCCGCGCCCTCAACCACGCGGAGGGATGGGATGCCTTCGTGGACGCCATGCGTCTGATCGAAGCGCCTCAGTTGAGCGTCGTCTACGCCGATGTGGAGGACAACATCGGCTACTGGGTCACGGGAAAGGTTCCCATTCGTGCCAAAGGACAGGGCCTCATGCCAGCCCCAGGCTGGACGGGTGAATACGACTGGGTGGGCACCATCCCCTTCGAGGAAATGCCCCACGCGCTGAATCCTGAGCGGGGCTACATCGTGACCTGCAATCACCGTATCGTTTCAGATGATTATCCCCACTTCCTGGGAGCAGTGTGGATGAACGGCTATCGCGCCCGCCGCATCGTCGAGGTATTCGACGCCAGGGACAAGATCACAGCGGAGGACCACGCCAGCCTTCACCTGGACTTCACCTCGCTCAGCGGCGCGGACTTCGTCCAACGGTTGGCCGGGCTGACCAGCCGCGACCCCGACGTTAACCTCGCCCTGGAACTGCTCCGCAAATGGGATGGCGTGCTCTCGCCAGACAGCTCCGCCGGGTCTGTTTTCGAGGTGACGATGTACCACCTGGCGCGGAGCGTGCTGGAGCCAGCTCTGGGCGAAGACCTCGCGCTCGACTACATGGGACGCGGCCCGCACCCGCTGCTGCAACCGACCACCGAGTTCAACGGACATGCAGTGGTTGCCATGCTGGCCATGCTCGATAACCCAGGATCATGGTGGATCGAGCAGGCGGGCGGACGGGAGAAGGTGCTGACCAACGCCCTCAAGCGAGCCGTGGAGTATCTCCGCCGGGAGCTCGGCCCGGATCGCGGCGCGTGGGGGTGGGGCAACCTGCACAAGGTCGTCTTCGCCCATTCGATGTCTGTCCAGCCGCCGTTGGATCGCGTCTTCAACATCGGGCCATTTCCCATCGGCGGGGATGGCGACACTGTCTGCCAGACGGCCTATCTGCCCGAAGCCCCCTACTGCAACAACGCCTGGTCACCTTCCCATCGCCAGATCTTCGACATGGGCAACCTGCCCGGCGGATTGGCCTCGGTCCCGCCGGGGCAGTCGGGTCAGGTGGGCAGCCCACATTACGACGACCTGGTCCGCCCCTGGCTCGAAGGCAGGTACTTCACCGTGCTATGGACGCGCGAGGCTGTCGAAGCTGCGTGCGACGATAAGATGATTCTGGAATGAACCGGAAAGGAGGAGAGAACGATGATGGACAAAGAACAGTGGTGGTCCCTGGTAGAAGAAACCATGCGAGCCTTCAGCCCTTTCTATCGAGAGGCCATGCAACAAGCCATCCAGGATTCTGGCGTACCCGACAACTGGTTTGCCCTAAGCCTGGCGCGGGGCAGCGATCCCGCCCCTCTTACGGTCGAGCGTTTTCACGCCATGTCCCCCTACACTGCATGGGAGCGAGTTGCAGAAATGCTGGAGGAGCTTGCCCGCCTAGAGATGCTGGAAAGGGTGGGAGAGGACGCCTACCGGCTCACAGACCTGGGGCGGGAAGCCGTCGAAGACATCTTCGGAGCTGCACACCAGAGTTTGGGAGCAATCGAACCGCTTCCGGCCGACGAAATGGATCAGCTCAACGACCTGCTCTATCGTCTCGTGCAAGCCACCTTGGAGGCACCGCAACCGGAGAACAAGTGGGCCATTGCCTACAGCCGCTGGACCGATCCCGGCGAGGACGCACCTGGCGCAGTCAAGGCCGACCAATACCTGACCGACCTGGTCCGTTTCCGCGACGACGCCCACATCGCCGCCTGGAAACCCTACAATGTGAGCGGGCATGGCTGGGAAGCGCTGACCTTCGTCTGGCGTGACGAAGCCCACACTGCCGAAGAGCTGGCAGAGACACTCTCCGTTCGAGGCCGTTCCGTGGAGGTCTATGCCGAAGCGCTGTCGGACCTGGCCAGCCGTGGTTGGATAGAAGAAACGCCAGATGGCTATCGGGTCACGGAGGAAGGCCGGGCTTTGCGCCAACAGGCTGAGGAGGCGACAAACAGTCTCTTCTTCGCGCCCTGGACATCCCTGAGCGATGATGAAAACGCTCAATTGCAGGGATTGCTGACACAATTGCAAAACAACCTGCAAGACATGGCCGAACCCGACGAAAACAATGGGTAGAACTGGAGGGGATAGCATGGCTTACGACGAAGGCTTGGCACAACGAATCCGGGAAGCGCTGGGCGAACCGCCTGGGCTAGTCGAGAAAAAGATGTTCGGCGGTGTCGGCTTCATGGTGCAAGGCAACATGGCCTGCGGCGTCAACAAGGATGATCTCATCGTCCGCGTCGGCGCGGAGCAGTACGAGGAGGCCCTCACCAAGCCCCACACCAGGCCATTCGACATGACGGGGAGATCCATGAAGGGATGGGTCATGGTGTCATCAGAAGGTTATGAGTCTGATGATGCTCTCAAAGACTGGGTTCAGCGGGGCGTCGAATTCGCGCTCTCGTTGCCAGCGAAATGAGGAAGAAACAGGGAGGACTATCGAGTTGAACGCGAAACTGTTACAATCACTAGAAGAACGAGGGTATCGGGGGCGCGTGGTATCCATCCAGCGCCTCCACGACCTGCAAGAGGGAATCGAAATTCACCACAGACAGGGCCTGTTGGACGAAACGTTTTTCCGTAAGTATCTGACCGACTTCGTCTTCAGTCCGCCTGATAGCCTGCCAGGGGCCCGGTCTCTGATCGTGGTTGCCGTCCCGGACCCTCAGATCTGCTTCACCTTTACCTGGAACGGGAAGCGGATACCCTTCATCGTACCGCCCACCTACCTGCACTGGCGGAGGACCGATCAGCGGGCCGAAGATGCTCTGGCGGAGATTCTGGAGCCAGAGGGCTACCGGGTAGCCAGGGCAGTGCTGCCCAAGAAGCTCCTGGCCGTACGTAGCGGCCTGGCTGCTTATGGCAAGAACAACATCACCTACGTTCCCGGTATGGGGAGTTTCCATCGGCTGGTGGTCTTCTACTCTGACCTCCCTTGTGACCCTTTGGCAGGCTCAGGGGACGACTGGCAGGAGCCAAAGATGATGGCGCGTTGCGAAAAATGCGTCGCTTGCCTCCGCCACTGCCCCACGGCTGCCATTACGTCCGAACGCTTTCTGCTCCACGCCGAGCGCTGCATCACCTTTCACAACGAGAAACCCAGCGACGTACCTTTCCCAGCCTGGTTCGACGCCTCCTGGCACAACTGCCTGGTGGGGTGCCTCCACTGCCAAAGCATCTGCCCCGAGAACAAGGACTTTCTGGCCTGGATCAAGGAGGGGGCAGAATTCTCGTCAGAGGAGACCATGCTTCTCGTGGAAGGCGTCCCACTCGATCAGCTCCCTGCCGAAACGGTCGAGAAGCTTGAACAGGCAGACCTGGCCGGCCTGCTGGACGTTCTTTCGCGCAACTTGAAAGCCCTTCTGGAGAGGCCTGAGCGTGAAGCGTGAACCGATTGCAACCATTCAGTGAAATACTCTGATCAATAGAAAAGGAGAAAGGGACACATGGAGATAACCGTGTATCAAGCTCAGGGCAAAGTGCCGGTGACGGTGCTGCAACCCCACGGAGACCTGGATGCCTCCAACTTCAGAGAGCTGATCGCCAGGGCAAAGGAGGCCCATGGCGCCGGCGCAGGCGACATCCTCCTGGACCTGAGCAACACTCCCTACTTGAGCAGCTCTGGCCTGGTGGCTTTGCACAGCATCGCTATGATGTTGCGAGGTGAGAAGCTGCCGGATCTGGAATCGGGGTGGGGAGCTTTTCGCTCCATGGATCGGGACAAGGACCTGAGCACACAGCAACACTTCAAGCTGCTCAGCCCCCAGCCCGACGTGGATAAAGTGCTGGAGATGGCGGGCTTCAAGCGCTTCATAGAGGTCTACACCGACCTGGAGACAGCCGTCGCCTCATTCTGAGAAGGGTAGTACTTCATCAGCCCAATTCATCACCGAGATTCGGCGGACACCAACACGAGCGCCCTCGTAATGCCCGTAAGGCTTCTTCCAGGGTTTGGTCGAGAGCAGCTAACTCTGCCTGGATGGTGCGAGCCAGGGCCTGGCCTTCGGCGATCACGGACGGATCGTCAGAGGGTAGTTCCAATCGCACGTTTGAGGCCAGAGCTGTCACTTGACGTTGGGGAAGAAAAGAGTAGAATATGGGGTAAATGGCCTGAATCTGCCAGGCTAAGTCAAGTGGACGGTGCGGTGGCACCTCCACACCAAAACAATCTTAAGGAGGGGAAACATGACCGAGGAAGAAACCACAACGACAGAAGTAGTAGAAGTAACAGAAAAGCCAAAAGAAACCCTTAAGTCAAAGCGTACTGGAGTGGGAGCGAGTCTCGTACCGCCTGTTGGGATCGTCTTGATCACAGCCTATCTCATCCTGGCCGCCATCTTCCTGCTGTATGGCCTGGTCCAGTTCTGGCCGCCCTCAGCCCCAGCCGAGGGCACGGCTACTATCTCCTCTCCAGTGACCTTTCTCTTCTGGACGCTTTCGGTCTCGGATGAGGTTCGCTTGATCTTCATCGTGGCCCTGGCCGGTGCCCTGGGCAGCCTGGTGCACGCCATACGGTCCCTCTATTGGTACATCGGCAATCGGGAACTGGTGTTCAGTTGGTTGGCGATGTACGTCTTGCTGCCCTTCGTCGGCTCAACCCTGGGGCTCGTTTTCTACTTTGTCATCCGAGGCGGGTTCTTCTCGCCCCAGGCGACCATCGAGCAAACCAGCCCCTTCGGCTTCGCGGGGCTGGGTGCCCTGGTGGGCATGTTCTCGGAGCAGGCCGTGCTGAAGCTCAAAGAAGTCGCCGAGACGCTGCTGTCCAAGCCGCAAGAGGGTAAAGATCCCGCAACGAAAGAGGATGAAGTCACCGCGGGCGGCTAGGTGGGCTTAGAACCAGGTTGAGCAGGATTCACGGATTCCTGCTCAACTCCAGTTACTTGATCTGTCAATCCTGCCAAAGTATGGTAGCGGGCAAGGCTTGTCTTCGCCTGCTACCCGCCCAACGAGGAGGACTCAGGTTATGAGCGCTAACTGGTCAGGACGCTTGACGCTGATCGTCATTGTTGCCAGTACAGTGGTTGGCTTTTTTCTCTGGCTTTTTGCTCTGTTCTCGCTGTGGCTTTTCCTGCGAACTGTGGGGATCTCGGTCAACTTCTGGGTGATGACCGAGGCGCTATCAACGGCTGTGGCTGCAGCGGCCGTGGTCGGTGCCGGTTTCGCCGCCTACCGTCAGTTGGCTGAGGTTGCCAGCAGCCGATACATGGAGGTGGCTGATCGGCTGTTCCACGAGCTGAACTCGCCTGAGAACATCGAAGCCCGGCGCTGGATCTTCCAGCACCTGCCAGATGATCCCCAGGAAGGCATGCGCTCTCTGACGCCAGAGGGCCAGGCGTTTGTGAAGCGGACCCTGAACTCGCTGGACCGGGTAGCGTTCCTCACGCAGGCCGGCTGGATCCCTGAGGAGATGATCATGCCCTGGATGAACCCCATGATTGTCAAGACCTGGGTCAAACTGAAACCGTACGTGGATTACGAGAGCCGCCGCCGAAACGAGCCCGACTATTACGAGCATGCCCGTCGACTGGCTGAGCGCTGTCTTTCCTGGCGAGAGAAGAACCTGTCTGATGCAAAGATCACGTGGATTGATGATGCGCTGTAGAGAGGAACAACGGACAGTAGAATTGAACGGACTCGTCCAAAGCGGCACAGGCCCGTGGGTGAAGATCCTCGATCAGGTTGAGGATTACCGCTTCGGCGAGCACTTTCGAGTCGTCCGCGCCACGCTGCAGTATCGCCGCTTCGACGGCCAGATGAGCGAGCCCGTCACCCGCATCAACTTCGAGCGCGGCGACGCCGTGGGCGTGCTGCTGTACGATCCCCAGGACGATGCCGTGATCCTGGTGCGCCAGTTCCGCTACCCCGTCTACGCCCGCCTCGGTCCCGATGAGCGCGAGGGAGACGGCGTTGAGCAAGCGTGGCTTCTGGAGATCGTGGCCGGCGTTGTAGAGGAAGGCCAGGCGGTCAAGGAAGTGGCTCACAGGGAACTGCTGGAGGAAGCGGGTTACAAGGTCAAGGGCGAATTGCAGCCTATCGCCACCATCTATCCCAGCCCCGGCGGTAGCTCGGAGCGCATTCACCTGTTTCTGAGCGAGGTGGATCGTGGTCAACGGGCTGGCAAAGGTGGAGGCGTCGTGGCAGAGGGAGAGGATACTCAGGTCGTGGTGCTTCCCTTCCACGAGGCTATGGACATGATCGCAAGCAGCGAGATCTGCGACGCCAAGACCATTATCGCGCTGCAGCATCTGGCGTTGCTCAAGGCTGCGAGCATTTGAGTCGGCTATGCCGCAAGCATAAAGCCCCTCGGCGAAGTAGATGGAAAACTCGAGGAGATCAACCACTAAACAAGATTAGCAAGAGTTTATGAAAACCACCTGAAAAATATTGACTTTTGGGAGCATGTATTGTATAATGTGAGGAAATTGTAGATCTAGAAGACATCAGTGGCAGATAACAATCCTGTGCCAAAGTAGCTGCCGACCTTCTTCTGGGTGATTATGCCAATGTCGGGTACCCACAAATAGGGGATACACGCCATTTCGCACAGCCGGACACCAGAAGAGGTCGGTTTATTTGTTTCCATGAAAATCTTGCGAAAGCAGGGAGGCGCGCCTATGCCCAATCCCTTGGATGCACACTACAAGATGGTGATCAAAGTCAGCACCCGCGCTACAGGTCTATGCTGGGGTGGCCGAAGGTTATCCGGTAGACGCTTCGCTAACTGAGGCGCATAAGGCCATCTTCACGCAGGGCAACGACGTGGAGTGGGACACGCTGACGCTGGACATGCACATGCTCGATAGGCACGACTTCGACGTCGAGAGAGTAAGCGAGGAGGAAATGAGAATGGAACCCCTAGCCCTTGCAACGATGATAGTGAACCTAATAGCTCCCTATCTTGCCCAGGCAGGCGAGGTTATGGCCAAGAAAGCAGGTGAGGCAGCTTGGGAAAAAGCACAAGCCCTATGGGGCAAGCTTAAGGCCCGCTTCAGAGACGACCCTGAGGTAACTAGCGCTGCGACGATGGTGGCCGCAAAACCAGAGGACAAGGGACGCCAGGCGATGCTGGCTGAAGTGCTGGGTATCCGCTTGCAAGAAAACCCTGATCTCGTCCAAGAACTCCTTGACTTGTTGGGGGGCCAGGAAGCTGTGCAACAAGTGCTGGCTGGCCGTAGCAGTTGGGTGGAGGACGTGACCCAGAGGATGAAGGGCACTGGTGCTCAGACTGTCAAGGCCAGCGACGACAGCGTGATCAAGGGAGTTCGGCAAACGATGGAATAGATTCGCGCATTGGCGGGAGGTGCGGATGATTCACGTGCTTCCGAGAATCTGTGGCTTCAGAGGACAATGATGGGCAAACCAAACGATGCAAATATTCAAACTGAAGGCGATAGCAACGTCTCGGGCGACAAGAGCATTACCCAAGTGGTCAAGGCCGAAGCTGGCAGCACCATCAGCGATGTGATACAAATAATCGGTGATGTCTACACCCGCTCACAGGCTGAGGAATTAAGCGACTACCTAGCCCGGGCTGTCGCCGATTACGAAAGACGGATGTATCGGCTCGTTGTCCGCCCGGCTGCTCCACCTGACCGGCCCTACAAGTTCCTCTACGCCTTTAAGATCGAGGATGAGGACATCTTTTTCGGGCGGAATGCTGCTACTGAAGAACTGCACAACAAGGTGCTGAGCAATCGGCTTACAGTTCTGCACGCCAGAAGCGGTGCCGGAAAAACGTCCTTGCTTAACGCTGGTCTCTCGTCTCGGCTCATCCGTGAAGGTCGCCTGCCAATCTACACCCGCACTCGTGCCTACGAGGAGGATCCAACCCTAGCCATCAAGCGGGCTATCGCTCCTCCCTCACCTGGTCCCGGTCCGGAGCTGTTAGCTGACCTCCCCTTGCATAGGTTCTTAAGCCTTGTGTCCGCCCACTTAAGCCGCGAGACACAAGAGTTGGTCGTCATCTTTGATCAGTTTGAGAAGTTCCTGGTCTCTTTGCCTGAGCCGGATTTGCGTTTACCTTTTATCAAGACCTTGAGCAATTGCTACGAAGATCAAGCATTGCCTGTTCGATTTGTCATTGCTCTTCGTCGAAAGAATATTTGGGATCTGGATGAATTTGAACCAATCATACCTCATATCATGCAAAACCGCTATGGTCTTCCACCGATAACTCAGGCCGAGGTAGCAGAGGCTATTATAGGCCCTATCTTGAAGCTACAAAGAGGCGTGTCATTTGAACCGGAGTTGGTGGAGACACTCCTCAATGACTTGGGCCGAACAGACGTAGAGCTAACTCATCTGCAAATTGTCTGCACCAAGCTCTATGACTCCCTACCTGAAGGCGAGAAGGTCATTACCGTTGGGTTGTACGAGTCACTCGGCAAAACAGAGAGAATATTGATCACCTATCTGAATGAAGTCCTGGAAGAAAAGCTGCGCCCGCAACTAAGGGTAACGGCTCGCAATGTCTTGAAAGCATTGGTCAGTTCAACAGCTACCGGACGAACATTGGGGCTCTCCGTCCTGCAAAAACAAGTCCCACAGGATCCTGCATTCCTCCAGAGTGTGCTGGAGCAATTAGTGGATGAACGTTTGGTCCATCAAGAGGATGCATCTGGCGTGCTAGAATATGAGCTGGCACACGACTATCTGGCAGAGGAGATTAGCCGTTGGATTAACCAGGATGAATTGAGGGTCAAAGAAACTCAGGAGTTATTGCAAAGAGAGTTGGCCAGTTGGCGTGTGCATAAGACCTTGGTTGATGAGGATCGCCTTGGCATCTTGCGTGCCCATGTAGAATACCTTGACTTGGATGATGAGGCTCAGAGGCTGCTGTTACATAGTGCGCTACACCAGGGGCATGATGTCAGTTTTTGGGTTGGGCAGGTCGAAGACAGAGACTGGTCTATGGGTCAAGTCGCAGAGCAGCTTGTTGAGAATAAGCGCCTGCGTAAGAAGATCGTCCGTGACCTCAAGTCCAATCTAGACCAATCCCTACATGATTCCCTGGCCTCACCCCTATGGGAGGTCTTTGGCGACGCGAAGGGTGCCAGCAAACGGAATGCCGCCAGATCACTATGGGCATTGAAGTCCTGGTTATCATTTGATGAACTGCGGCATGTATTCATCATTCTGGGGCCGGTTTGGGCACTTCAATTGCTCGCGGTTGTTCTGGTCTTGACCCTGCTTTACCAGGGTGTCTCACGGGCCTGGCCTTTCCTGAGCAGAGAACGAGCCATACCTGGTCGCTGGGTAACTATCCCGACGGGATCCTTTGTTATGGGTATTGATAAGACAGAAGCCGAGTCTGCCTGCTCCTTGTGTCTTGAGGGTGCTTTGAACAAGGCCACCTGTCCAAAGATAGAAGAGCTGCTAGAGTGGTCCAGTAGGCGAAGTGACGCCGAGTTGCCAGAGTTCGGTATTATGGATAACGAGGTCACTTTGGCACAATACAAGCGCTGTATAGACGAAGGCTCCTGCAAGAAACCTAATGGATGGACTTATGACAGCTCAGACGCAAACAAACCAGTAGCCAAAGCAGATTGGCATGAGGCCATGACTTACTGTAACTGGTTGGGAGGACGTTTACCCACTGAAGAGGAGTGGGAAAAGGCAGCACGCGGGTCTGGGGGTAACTATTTCCCATGGGGCAATACTTGGGATCCGGTCAAGGCCAATCTCGAACATAGCAAATCCGGTAGTGCACAATCTATTGCCATCTATGCAAAAACAGACGTAATCTACCATGGTGAGTACGGTGTCAGGAACTTGGCTGGAAATGTTCAAGAGTGGACAGCGAGTGAGTATGTTGCCTTTTCCTTGGTGCCATTCGAAAATGATGTTCTGCCCCCAGATATTGACGACAGCATAGACATTGTGCTTCGTGGAGGAGCATGGGGAAGTGCAGGCTTTGAAGGAATGGGGTCAAGGCGAGGAGCAGCTTGGGCTTCTCAAAGGCGAAAAGAAATCGGGTTCAGATGTGTTTGCCCCCCTGGTCACACTTGCAGGTCACCTTGGGATTGGCGGTGGATATGGTTCGGGGAATACTAAACCGTCCTAGAGTCTATAGACTCGTGGGCACCCTCTTACTTTCTGGAGGAATAGCTATCAGTGCTTTCCTCGGCTGTCGTCTTGCCAGGGAAGCCATTGACAACCGGATCGCCCAGCAACCCTATTACTTGCTTATTGCCAGTACCCCGGTATTCAGGTTACCTCCGGCCACACCTCTGCCTACATTCACGCCTACTCCGATTCCTACCGCAAGGCCACAGCCAACACCCAGTCCAACACTTACCCCAACGCCACTGCCGACACCTACCCCAACGCCGCTGCCACTACCGGCTATCCGGTTGTCAATCCCTGCCATTGACTTGAACACAATCATCAAAGAAACATATCCAGTACAACAAACTTCTTGGACTGGCGCACAAAGCCTAATGTGGGAACCCATTGCCTTTGCTGTTGGCCACCACAACACCAGCGGGAATCCAGGGGAAGGAAGGAACATAGTCCTGTCTGGACACAACAATACTCAAGGCGCAGTGTTCCGGCGCCTTAATGAATTGCGGCCAGGAAATGAAGTGGTTCTCTTCACAGAGGACAACGAATTCCATTATCAAGTGCAGAAAAAGTTCATTATTCCTTATCTGGGAGCCAAGGCTGAGGGAGACACTAAGCTACAGTCCTATGCAGCTCCTATACCCACTGAAATAGTTACCTTGATTTCCTGCTGGCCTTATGCTACCAATGCGCATCGCATCGTTGTGATAGCAGTGCCATCATCTGAGGAAGCCGAACATGGCCACTAGTGCGTCCTTACGAAGAGCGCTCCGCAAGATATCGAGCTTTCGATCCCTGTCTGGGCAGGATTTGGAAGCAGTTGCTGCTCATCTGATTTGCAGGGAATACAAACCTGGCGATGTGCTTTGGCGTGTGGGGACTCGGCTTGATTTCATAGGCATCATACAAAGCGGTGAGGTCGTTGTTGAGTACAGGCTCAATGGACGGATCAAGCGTTCTGCCCGATTATCAGCCGGGGATTTTGTGCAGCCGCGTAACTTGAAGTATGGAGATGCTCGCTCGTCAGCTACGGCACGGGCTGCCACTGACGTCAGACTATATGTTTTGCACCTTGAGCATCTCGCCGCCATGCGCTCAAGAAAGTTGATCTCACACGCCGTTCTGCCCTCAATCCTTGGTCGTATTCGACATTTGCCCTGGGGCAGATTGTGGGCTGCTATCGTTGTGATTCTGATCGCATTACTGGTCTGGCGCGATGTTACTAGGGCACTGTCAGGCGTTCTATATCTGGCGTCGGACCGAGCATGGGATTCCGCTCACTATCAAAGGGCAGTGAGACTGCTCAAATATGCTGAGCTTATCGATCCTGAGACCCCTCTTCCCTACAACCAAGAAGGCTACATCTGGTTCCAGAGAGATGATATGCAACATGCTGAGGTTGCCTTTGCTCAGGCTTTGGGTACTGATGAGACAAATGGGCCGGCCCTCAACAACCTGGCTGTTACTTACTTCCTAAAGGGGCTTCCTGACCAAGCGAGAATTCTCCAACAACTGGCTGTGCAGTCTGATCCTAATGCTGCTACTGTAAGGTACAATCTGGGCCTCATCCTGATGGAACAGAATGACTACGCAGACGCCCTTCGCGCATTTAGGGAAGCCGGCCGCATCGATCCAGATTGGGCATTACCCTACATGCAGCAGAGTTTTCTCTACTTGGACATGGGAGACTATGCACAGGCCGAACAGACAGCTCGTGCTGCGGTTCGCTTGGATCCTAGTCAGCAGTCGGCCCACTTGAGCCTAGCCATAGCACTGTACCATCAGGGCAAGAGCCAAGAAGCCCTTGCGTCCATTGAGCGTGTGTTGACTGTTGCCCCCAGCGAGGTTGTTCCCAAGTTCTACAAAGCTCTGATTTTTCGTGACCTGGGAGAGGCCCATTTTGTACGGCTCTTGCTCCAACAACTCCTTGCATCATCTGATGCCCCCCAGCAGAGTTCCCGTATTGCTGCAGAGATGGAGGCTATGTTGCGCGTCTCACAAGGCTCTTCGTTTGAAACGAGGTGAAAGGAGGTGTGGATTCGAGGTATCTTGATGAGGCATGGTACCGTATGGGTCATGTTTAGTAGCAGAAAGGAGATTCAAGATGGTGAAAAGAGGTTTCTTCTTGCTCGCAGTGGTTGCTGCCTTGCTCCTGCAAAGTGTACTCCCAGCAATTGCTCAGGGCCCAATCCCTGACGTCTACGTGAATGAGCTTCATAAGGGGAATGAAGAGGGCTCTGAGGGGAACCCTTACAATACGGTGGATGAGGGGAAAGCTTATGCTCAATCCCTTCCCTACGGAGCACGTCTTCACGTCACCTATAAGGATGGCAGACAGGAGACTATCCAGGTTGACCCTGTCTACGTGGGCTATCAAGGCGCGCCTTTTTCCAGTGTAATGTTCTACGTTCTCTTGGCGGGTTTCGCCCTCGCATTGTTGGTGGTTGGCTGGCAATTCCGGCGGCGGGCTCGTCAACTTGAAGGTTGACGTATTGGGGAACAGTGCACCTCGCCATCGGGGACAACGCTCATAAGGGAGGAACAGTATTAGTAGATCTGCACGAGGATCTCGTGTTTCCCCACCCTGACCTCTTGCTGGATGGGGAAGTGGTGATGTGAGAAGGGCAGCAAGAAGCTGTCCTACATCGGCAGCGGGTTCGTAGGTCACGTCCCACTCGCCGTTCCCAGATCTCGGTCCAACCGGGCCGGGTCCACCAGCAACACACCATGCGTCGCTGCCTCCTCCTTGCTATACCAAAATGCTCTAGAACATAATGCTCTAGAGCATTTTAACACGGTATGTACCAGGTACTCAAGGCAACGAATTACCTCATTCCTCATTGCCTTGTTACTCGTTACCCCAGCAACACCCGCACACTATTACTCCGACACCTGGGGCACATGCGCTCCTCGTCTACAGCGGGGTTGAAGGTCACAGGCCACTTGTTGCCACAGCGCATGCAAACCATCGTGGCTGCCGTCGGTTCCTTCAGCCGGTCGAGGGCACCGCGGATCGGGGTCTTGGCATCTTTCAACACCTCGCGAGCCTGCGCCATCTCCTCCGCGGTGACGCCCGCCCATAGCTCGTCCAACTCCTGCATCACTTTGGCCCACTTCTGGCCCTCAGCAGCGCTGACCCAGTCCAATTGCAGGCGCTCAGGGCGCACGCCTCGCTTCTCCAAACCCTCCCACAAAGCATCCACGCGACGCACGGTCTGGCGGTTGGCGTTGATGTAGTGGCAATCGGCGTAGTGACAGCCCGACACCAGCACCACCGGCGCTCCCTTGCGGAAGGCATACCACACGAAATCGGGACTGACTCGCCCGGAGCACATGGTGCGAATCAGGCGAGCATTGGGCGGGTATTCCATGCGCCCCACCCCTGCCGTGTCCGCTCCCGCATACGAGCACCAGTTGCAGGCAAAAGTCACAATGGGAGGCTTGGCCGCCCCCCCTCTTTCCCCCCCAACTTTGGGGGGGATGAAGGAGGAGAGCATAGCATCTATTTGGGCGTAGATGGCCTGGTCGGAGAAGTGGCGCATGGCAATGGCCCCGTACTGGCACTCGGCAGCGCAGGTGCCGCACCCGGCACAGGCGGCCGATATCACACGAGCGGGCTGCTTCTTTTCCCATACAATAGCGCCGTAGGGACAAACCGGGGCGCACAGCCCACAGGCTTTGCATAGGGCTTCGTCCACCACGGCGGTGATGGCCTCCACTTTGATCCTGGGAGCGCTCAGCAGGATCTCGGCGCGAGAGGCAGCGGCAGAGGCCTGAGTGACTGAGTCTTTGATGTCCTTGGGCGACTCGGCACAGCCGGCCAGGAAGACGCCCTTGGTCGGCGCGTCCACCGGCTTCAGCTTGGGATGCGACTCCATGAAGAAGCCATCGCGGGTGCGCGAGAGGGTGAGGAGTTGCTTGACCACGTCACTGTCCTGGCGGGGCACAGCACCGATGGAGAGCACCAGCATGTCCAGCTCGTGTTGCTCCAGCCGCCCAGCGGTGGTGTTCTCCACCAGCACCCGCAGGTTGCGTGTTTCAGCATCCTCTGTTACCTCGCCCGGCAAGCCCCTGATGTACTTGACCCCCGCCGCTCTGGAGCGCATGTACAGGTCCTCAAAACCCTTGCCAAAAGCCCGCATGTCCATGTAGAAGACGGTGATATCGGTGTCTGGGTAATGGTCCTTGAGCAGGAGGCTGTCCTTGACGGTGTTCATGCAGCAGATGTTGGAGCAGTAAGGATTGCCCCGCCCGTTACTTCGACCGGGCTCAGTACAAGCCTGAGAGCGGGAGCCGACGCACTGCACGAAGCCGATGCGCTGAGGTGTCCGGTGATCGGTGGGACGGATCAGATGCCCCTCAGTGGGACCGCCGGCGGAGATCAGCCTCTCGAACTCCATGCTGGTGATGACGTTCTCGTAGCGGGTGTAGCCGTACTCGTCCATCTCTGTGGGATCGTAGGGCTCCATCCCTGTAGCCACGATTACGGCTCCCACCTCGAACTCGGCCATCTGATCCTGCATGTCGAAATCAATGCACTGCTTGTCGCAGGCCTCCAGGCACTTGCCGCAGGCGATGGGGTTGTCGCCCAGACACTCCTGGATGTTGATGATGTACGAAGAAGGCACAGCCTGGGGAAAGGGGATGTAGACGGCTCGGCGGGCGGAGAGACCCGTCTGGAACTCGTCGGGCTGGACAATGGGGCAAACCGGGACGCAGTCGCCGCAGGCCGTGCACTCACTCTCGTCCACGTAGCGGGCCTTCTTGCGCACCCTGACCTTGAAATTGCCCACGTAGCCGGAGATGTCCTCCACTGCGCTATAGGCTAGAAGCTCGATCCTGGGATGTCGACCGACATCCATCATCTTGGGACCGAGTATTCATATACTACAGTCCATGGTGGGATAGGTCTTGTCCAGTTGGGCCATGATCCCGCCGATGGAGGGCTCCTTTTCCACCAGATAGACCTGATGGCCGGCGTCGGCCAGGTCGAGGGAGGCCTGGATGCCGGCCACGCCCCCGCCGATGACCAGCACGGCATCGGTGACGGGCAACTGCTCCTCGGTCTGAGGGAGAAGCCAGTGGGCCCGTGCCACCGCCACGCGCACGATGTCCTCGGCCTTGCGGGTGGCTGTCTCCCGATCACGGAGGTGTACCCAGGAGCAATGCTCGCGTATATTGGCCATCTCCAAAAGATAGGGATTGAGGCCCACCTCCTGGACGCAATGGCGGAAGGTAGGCTCGTGCAGGCGAGGCGAACAGGAGGCCACCACCACCCGGTTGAGCCTGTGTTCCACCACATGACGCTTGATCTCCTGCTGGCCGGGATCGGAGCAGGTGTACTTGTTGCGAATCGCTGCTGCCACGTCGGGCAGCGTCGCCGCGTACTCCCGCACCGCCTCGGTGTCCACACTGCCGGCGATGTTCAGGCCACAGTCGCAGACGAAAACGCCGATGCGTAAATCATCTCTAGGCATTTATACCCCCCAATTGACAAGCGCGATCTAGCAACGACTTCGTGTCTTACGCGAATCGCCAATCATCATTCCATTCTTTCCCTGAACAAGTAGAGAAAAACAGCATGCCTGCGGCATTCGCCACAATCATTGGCAGTGCTATCTGCCCCACGAGTTGCATCGCTTCAGAGAACGGTCGTGCCAGTACGAGAATCAAAGCCATGTGAAGCACCTCGACGACCACTGCCAGTGCTGTTCCCTTGGCCAGCAGATTCTCACCCCCTATTCTCTTTGACAGAACCCCAGCCATAAGTCCGGCTAGAACTGTTGCCAGCGAGCAAGGGATTGCAGTGAAGCCGCCCACTGAAAACCTGTGAACTCCCCCAATTATTCCAGCGAGGGTTCCCGCAACAGGCCCGCCGAGCACCCCAGCCATCAGTGGTGCCAAATCCCTGATGTTTGCTATTGCGCCCAGCACCTTGATTCCCCTCAGCGTTCCGTAAACCGCGAGGACTCCGAAGAAAACGGAGAACAGGGCTTTTTGCAGCAGCGTGCCTTCGCTTCTCACTGCTTTTCTGAAAAGCTCTGTTCTGGAGAAAAGCAGCACCGCAAGGATCACAAAGGCCATTCTCTCCAGCAGCGGCAGTACGCCCTCAATGAAAAAGTTCTCTATCATTCACTCGCTCCTTGACTTCGTATTCTCCATGAATCTAGTGATTCCCCTTCCCAATCCCTCGATAAACAAACCCTGCTTCCCGGCACCCTTGGTCGCTGAAGACGTTGCGGCCGTCAACGATGACGGGCGTGCGCATCAATCCTTTCACGTGCTCCAGATCCAGCTCGTAGTACATCTGGTGCTTGGTGACCAGGGCCAGGCAATCGGCTCCGCGCAGAGCCTCGTCCAGGTCACGGGTCAACTCCTCGCCCTCGTAGCCCCAGACGTAGGGGTCGTGAGCCACCACCCAGGCTCCCCGGCCACGCAAGGTGTGGATCAGCGGCTCAGCCGGGGTGTTGCGGACGTCGTCCGAGTCCTCCAGGTAGGCGATCCCCAAAACCGCCACCCGCGCTCCTTTGACCTCCTTACCTGCCTCAGCCAGAGCCTCCTCCACCAGGCGCGCCATGTGATCCGGCATGGCGTCGTTGATGCCGCGGGCCAGGGTGATCATCCCCGTGTCCACGTCCCGCGCGCCGTATTCCTTCACTCCAAAGCGCAGCAAATAGGTGTCCTTGGGCAGGCAATGCCCTCCGACACCGGCGCCGGGGAGGTGCATGTGGCGGTCTGGACGGCCGTTGATCAGCTCCCGCATCTCGTAGACGTCCACCCCCAGGCTCTCGCAGATCAGGGCCATCTCGTTGGCGAAAGCGATGTTGACGTCTCGATAGGCGTTTTCCACCGTCTTGGCCAGCTCGGCAGTGAGGACGTCCGTGGCTGTGATCTCCCTCTTGACAATGGTGCGATACAGCTCCACCGCCAGCTCGGTGCTCCTGGCGTCAATGCCGCCCACCACGCGGGGGAAGTCCACCATGTATTCCAGGAGCTTGCCCGGCATCACCCGCTCGTAGGAAAAAGCCAGGTAGAAATCCTGGCTGGCCTTCAGACCAGAGGTCTCCTCCAGAATGGGCTGGACGATGTTTTGAGTCGTACCCGGCGCGACAGTGGATTCGATGGCTACCAAAGCACCTTTCTTCATGTACTGACCCACACTGGTACTGACCTCGCGCAGGGAGAGGTATTGGGGAACCCGTCGGGTATCGGTCGGCGTCTGAACGTCAATCAGGATGACGTCGGCGTCCTTGCAGACCGAGATATCGTCCGTCACTCGGAACGTCCCCTTTTCCACCACGCGGGCGATCAGCTCAGCCAGCCCGGGCTCGTCTCCTTCAAAAGGACTCTCGCCCCGATTCAGGACATCAATCTTCCACCCGGAGCGCTCGGAGCGGCGCTGTACCCCGATCACCTTGTGGCCAGGCACATCGGCCAGAAGCACCGCGCAGGGAATGCCAACGTATCCCATGCCGATGACTACGATCAATTTCGATTTTCGATTGCTTCGGCCAAGCTCAGCACAAGTTCCGATTTCCGAATTTGACATTTCCTCTCCAATTTCAGTGACCAGGAATCAGAGAATCAGTAGTCAGGGACTGCCGATCCCTGATTCCCTGATCCCTAATCACTGATTACTGACTCGGCCACTAAAGTTACCAGGTCCTTGATTTCAATCCCTGTGTCCTCACCGGCCCCCACGTCATCCATAGCGCACCTGAAATGAATCTGGCACTTGGCGCAAGCGGTGACCAGCAGCTCGGCGCCGGTAGCCTGGGCCTCGCGCAGGCGGTCCACCTGGATCTGCTTATTGATGGCTCCACAATTGGTCCAGCAACTGGTGCCGCAGCATAGAGCATTCTTGCCGCTGTGCTCCATCTCCATCAGCTCCAGTCCCAGGGCCTCGATCACCTGGCGTGGTGCATCGTAGACGCCCAGGTGGCGCCCCAGGCGACAGGGATCGTGGTATGTCGTGATTCGTGATTCGGAATTCGGAATTCGGAATTCGCCATCCCTTACCTTCTGGGCCAGTAGTTCGGCGATGTGAATCACTTCCATACCCAGGTCGCCTACATAGGTGGGGTAGTCAACCTTCAGCGTGCGGGCGCACTCGGGGCAGGTGGTGACGATGCGCTTAGCGCCCGTTGCCTGCAACATAGCCATGTTCAGCTCAGCCAGCTTGCGGAAGTTGGCCACGTCCCCTTCCCACAGCAGATCGTGGCCGCAACAGCGCTCATTCTCCAGGACGATAGGCTCAATGCCCAGGCGGTTGAGGATTCTGACGGCGCTGTGGGCAATCTCCACTCCCTGAGCGCCGATCTTGTTGAAGAGGACATCGCAATATGGCAAGCAGCCGACGAAGTAGACGGTGTCGGAATCGGCCGAAATCTTGAGGTCCTCATCGAGCCACTCCAGGCGGTTCTGCTTCAGATCGGGCGTAGTCATCATCCGCATCCAGGTCTGGATGGCCTCGCCGTGGGAGCAAAGCCCTTCCTGACCCGATCCCCGTGCCAAAGCCCGCAGGTCACGAATAAACTCCACGTAGTGAACACCCGAAGGGCAGCGCTCGGAACAATGCTGGCAGGTGAGACAAGACCAGAGTAGCACGTCGGTCAGCAACTCCGCCCCCTCACCCCAGATGGCTCTCTCCACCGTCAGTCGAGGCGAGTAGGCCATTTCTCGGCGCGAGATGGGGCACACCGAAGTGCACTTCCCGCACTCCAGGCAGTAATAGGCTTTAGTGTTCTTGATGATCTGCTGAATAGCTTTCACCATTACTCCTCTGATTCTCTAAGTCATGCCTCCGAGCTCTTCGTCACCCATTAGGATTGCGCTATTCTGTCAATTAAACTCTCACATGTTTCCAATACCCTCTGAGCTGTATCAGCAGTGACTCTCGGAACTCCAGCTCGTGGGTGGGCGACGGTGTTTCTTATCTGCCGAATCCCGTTCACTGCCTCTATATCTTCAGCAGAGAGGTTGACTAACACTTCCTGCTTCTTGATACGATTCACGATCGCCCCAAAGCTAATAGGCTTGGCCAAGTCAAGACTCCAACGCAACATAAACTCAAGTGCCGCGGCAGCACTAAGAACGGCCGAGACATAGTCGTCTCTGCGCAAGCTCTCTTCAGCATCACGAAGAAGAAGATCAACCTCCTCTATGCCAACGGTAACGCTTCGCAGAGTCTTCAGATAAACAGCGGCTAAGCGCGGTAAGAACCGCCTCATCAGGAGAGGGTAAAGCTCTAGTACAACCACAAACACTAGTAGCATCAACAAGAAAATGCCTAGACTAACCATACCGGAACGATAGAACCACAGAATCCAACGCCTCTCAAATGCCAAATCTCGAAATCCTGAAAATGGCTGTAGATAATAGTTCAAGATGTGGAAGAGGCAGACGACAAACCATAGGCAAATGACGCCGCTCACCAAGAATATTGCGAAGTAAACCAACACGTCACCGTAACTGGCAACCCGAAAAGCCTTCCTATGCCTTACCGAATCGGGAGCATCAATGCTCGCCAAGTCGCTCTGACGCGTTCGTATTCTTTCAGTCAGTCGCGGTATCAGAAACGCAATCACAGTGAACGTCAATGCAACAACAGTAACCGATGAGTTTATGAGCGTAGATGGCTCAAGTCCTTGATTCATGTTGTCCTCTTGACAAAGCTTCTAGCTAGCCCCCTTTAGGCCATCCACAAACTCCTGTATCTTCTGCACAAATTCGCTTCCCTTCCCTGCCCCCACCCAATCCAGCTTCAGCCTCTCGTCCCCGATGCCGAGGAGATGGGCGATAGCTCTGGTCTCCTGGAAAAGCTCCTCCGCCCGTCGGTTGCCGAACTGGTAGTGACACTCTCCGGGCGGGCAGCCCAGGAGCAAGACGCCGTCGGCTCCCAGCTCGAAAGCCTTGAGAATGAGGCCCGGATGCAGCCGCCCCAGGCACATCACCCGGACGGGGCGCACGCTGGCCGGATAAGCCAACCGCTTGGAGCCAGCCGTCTCCAGGGCGCTATAGGCGCTCCAGTTACAAGTGAAGACAACGACACTAGGTTCTGTCATAATCTTTCTTTCGCTAACGCTGCTTGATGGGGCCTGGGCGGTGCTCCTCACGCCCATCCACGTACACCGCCACCCATTGCGCCAGTCGCTTCCCCAACCGCCGGCAGGCGGCGATCTCTTCCTCGCGCTTCGGCTCACGGGCCACGACGGCCCCGTGGTGTAGCGTGAACGCCTCACCGACGTAATCGGGGACGCCGAACACGAGAAAGCCAAAGTTCATCAGCAAGATGTACAGCGAAAGGCAGGTCAGCTCCGCGCCGCCACCCCAGCCGCCCGAGGAGGAAAAGGCACACGCGATCTTGCCATCTACCTTGCCCCACGCTTTTGGCACGACCTCATCCCAGAAGCGTTTCATGCGCCACGACACGACGCCCACGTAAGTGGGGCTGCCCACCGCCAGCCCATCACACCAGAAGACGTCATCGGCAGATGCCTCGTCCACCGAAAGAAGCCGCACCTCGGTGCCCACCACCTCCCTCGCTCCCTCGGCGACGTAGTCGGCCATCTTGGCAGTGTTGCCAGTCTTGCTATCGTACAGCACCAACACGTTTCCCACGTTCACCCTACCAACTCAACTAGCATCGCTTCGATTTGACTATCCGTCGAATAGCCTGCCATGATCGCTCCGGACGGACAGTGGGCAGCGCAGGTGCCGCATCCCAGGCAGGCCGCCGCGTCCACCTGGGCAACCAGGACACCCCGCCCATTCTCACCCACCCTGACGGCGTGGAACTCGCAGATTTCCTGACAGGTGCCACAGGCCCGGCATCGGGCAGGGTCCACGCGAGCCACAATCGGTTCGACCACAACCCAGCCTTTGCCCAGCAAAGCGGCGACTCTGGAGGCAGTAGCCAAGCCCCAGACCTGTGGGGTTTCGGGTTTCGGGTTTCGGGTTTCAGGTTCATCGTTAGGCTTATAGACGAAAAAGCCCAAACTGCTAACTTCCAACTCACCTTCATCTGGCGTGGATAGAACAATGGCTCCGATCCTCAGCTCACCGCCCGGTTCGGGCATGACCACCGTGAAGTTGCCCACGGAGCCACTCACGGCCAATGGCGAGGCGTCGCTTCTGAACACCCGCAATCCTTGAACTCGTAAGGCATCGGCACAGACCGTGCCAGCCACCCCATCGCCGACCACCAACACGCTTTGGTCGAGGGGAATAACACTTCTGGCCTTGGCCTCACCCTGGCGCACTTTGGCCACGGCGGAGGCGATAAGGCTCCTGGCTTTGGTCGTCGCCGCAGTCGGCTCATGGCCGTGCACCCACGCGCACTGCTCCAGCAAGAGCAGGCAGCCAACACAACCCAGTCTAGACCCGCCTCGACGACGGACCGCTGAATGGCCGCCGCTCCTTCCTCGTGGCAGGCAAAGGGAAGATCGCCAGCGAAAGCCACGCCCGGCCAACGGCAAGCCTCAGCGACTACTGCCCTAACGTCTACGACGTCGCCGATCTCGCCGCCACAACGACAGACGAAGACGCCAATTCTAGAAGGTGCGGGAAGGGAGAGAAAAGAAGGGATCGGAGGAAACGCTCGATACGCAGCTAGATCGGCCATGACTTTGGCAGCAACAGCGGAAGCGCCCAATACATCTGTGGGCTCAACCAGGTACACACCTTCCCCACTCACCGCATACTCAGCGCTACCTGCTACCTGCTCCCCACTACCCGCTAGAATGACCGCTCCCACATCCAGGCCCAGGCGTTTCCCTTGCGCGTTGTGGTCAATAGCCTGTGGCTCACAGACCTTGACGCACTCCAGGCACTCGGAGCAGACACCGCATGACAGGCATCGCTGTGCCTCAGCTATAGCCTCTTTCTCGCCGAAGCCCAGGTTGATCTCAGTGAAATCAGCCCTTCGAGTTAAGGGTAACTTGGGCATTTGCGCCCTGGTCTCTGGCTCGACGACGGGTGGGGTATAGTACTCAACCTCGGAGATATCGGGCGGCCACAGCGTGCGCTTGGTGGCCAGGTTCTCTCCCCGGAGGTATCGGGTGATGGACTCGGCGGCTCGCTTGCCGGCAGCGATGGCCTCGATGACCGTGGCCGGCCCCGTTACCGCATCGCCGCCCGCGAAAACGCCCGGCACATCGGTCGCGAGAGTCAGCGGATCAGCAGCGATCCAGTTTCCAGCTTTCAACTTCCAACTCCCAACTCCCAACACCTGTCCAATGGCCACGATCACCGTATCCGCCTCGATCACGAACTCGGAACCTGGGATGAGTACGGGCCGCCTTCGCCCGCTCTCGTCAGGCTCCCCCAGCTCCATGCGCACACATTCCAGGCTCGTCACCCGTCCATTTGCGCCCAACACCCTGGTCGGCGTGGCCAGGAATCGAAAGGCTATGCCCTCTTCTTCGGCCTCTTCGATCTCCCAGAGATGGGCCGGCATCTCTTCACGGGAACGGCGATAGAGGATAGTGACCTGTTGTCCTCCCACTCGCCTGGCCACCATAGCCGAGTCAATGGCCACGTCACCGCCACCAATCACCAGCACCTTCTCACCGACCGTGACCTCATGGCCGAGGCCTACCTCCCGCAGGAAATCCACCCCGTGAAGCACGCCGGCCAGATCCTCACCTGCCACGTTCAACCGTCGGCTGCCATGAGCACCCACCGCCACGAACACGGCATCATATTCTCTTCGGAGGTCATCCAAAGACAAATCGCCGTTCGGGCCAATAGCGGTGCTGGTCCGAATCTCTACCCCCAAATCCTCGATGGCCTCGATTTCACCTTGCAGGACATCCCTGGGCAAACGATAGTCAGGGATACCCACCGCCATCATGCCGCCAGCCACAGGCAGGGCTTCGAAGACGGTGACGGGATAGCCCTCGCGGGCCAGGAAGTAGGCGGCGGTGAGGCCAGCGGGGCCGCTGCCGACCACCGCAACCTTGTTCTTGACGTTTGACGTTTGACGTTTGACGCTGGACGTAGGGCGTAGGACGCTATCGGAGACAAAGCGTTTGAGGTGTTGAATGGCAATGGGCTGGTCGTGCTCACCCCTCCGGCAGGCCGCCTCGCAGGGATGATGGCAGACGCGGCCGCAGACGGCAGGAAAGGGGATGGCTTCGCGAATGAGGGCCAGGGCTTCAGTGAACTTGCCCTGGGCGATGAGGGCCACGTAGCCCTGGACGTGGATGCCGGCCGGGCAGGCGGCTTTGCAGGGCGCTGGCCCACGCTTTTCGATGGCGAAAATGCTCGGCACAGCGTCGTCGGGCTTATAGACCGCTCTATCAGCGTCTAAGCGTCCAGGCGTCTTGGCGTCCATGCGTTCGCTGGGGCGCTGTACCGTCACGGGACAGACAGGAACGCACTCGCCGCAAGCCGTGCACCTGGCCATGTCCACGTAATGGGGATGCTGATGCAGCTCGATCTGGAAATCGCCCTGCTCTCCCTGAAGCTGCGTCACCTCAGCCTGGGTAAACAACCGGATGTTCGGGTGTTTCACTGCTTCCAGAAACTTGGACGACAGGAGATGCTGGGGTGTTTCCGCCTCTCTGTCAAGAAAAGGCGACCCCTCCACCAAGTAGACTTCCAGACCAGAATTAGCAATATCAAGAGCAGCTTGCAGACCAGCGACGCTGCCGCCGACGATCAATACCGCTTTGGTCATGGCATCTCCCGCTTTGCCTGTAATCAGTGTCACTGATTACTGATCACTGGTAACTGATCCGTACTCGTACCCCTTCTGAAATGCCTTTAGATTCAACTCCTCGGTCCCCTTGGGAACTGAGGAAAGAACTGCCTCTCGCATGGCCTCCACCGAGACCACATCGGTCACAGCGGCGAAGAAGCCCAGCATGACAATGTTGGCCACGATCTTCCGCCCCAGTTCCTCGGCCAGGCGCGTAGCCGGGACCGATAGCAGCTTCACACCATCAACTATCTCACCCATCTCCACCATGTCTTCGTCAACGATGAGCAAAGCTCCTTCCCTCAGAGCAGGTGCGTACTTATTGTAGGCCTCCTGCGACATCACGACCAGTATGGCTGGGTCGGTAAGGTGGGGGTAGCTGACAGGTTCGTCAGAGATGATCACTTGAGCACTGCAGGCCCCACCCCGCGACTCAGGGCCGTAGCTCTGGGTAAAGGTAGCTTCCTTCTTATCGTGAATGGCGGCCGCTTTGCCCACGATGTAACCAGAAAGAATGATGCCCTGCCCTCCAAAGCCAGTTAAGCGGATCTCTGTTCGACTCATGGCTCCCCCGTTCATCCAGTAATCAGTTACCAGTGAACACTGATTACTGTCCACTGACACCTTTGGCTAATGCGTCGCTGCAAAAATCGAGAAACGTGGGCTTCTCGATGTCCACAAACACCCCTTCGATGATCTCCCCATGCAGCCCAATACTGACCTCCTTGGGATCGAGGCCGTGTTTGACGACACCCTTGTCATGGTAGTATTGCATCTGGGCCAGGCCCGTGCGCTGCTTGTTCCAGCGACCGTATAAGGTGGGACAAGGAGAAATGACCTCCACAAAACTGAACCCTCTTTTGTGCAGTGCCTCAAGCATGGACTTCTCAAGCCGCCGCACGTGAAGGGCCGTCCAGCGAGCCGCGTACACCGCCCCGCTGGCCACAGCCAGGTAGGGCAGGTTGAAAGGGTGCTCGAGACAGCCAGAAGGTGAGGTGCTGGTTCTGGCCCCTACTGGTGTCGTCGGCCCCACCTGCCCGCCGGTCATGCCATAATTGAAGTTGTTGACGCAAATGACCGTTAAGTCCATATTGCGGCGAGCGGCGTGGATAAGGTGATTGCCGCCGATAGCGATCAGGTCGCCGTCGCCACTGAAGACCACCACTTTGAGCTCAGGGTTGGCC
>CAZQDO010000013.1:0-24828 GCA_964592085.1 uncultured Anaerolineae bacterium
TCACCAAACCCTTCTCGCCTCGCGAGTTGGTGGCCCGCGTGCGGGCGGTGCTGCGTCGCGTGCGGGGCGGTGTCCACCAGCCGGGACTCATCCGCGTCGGCGATCTGGAGATTGACCTGCAAGGCCACCGCGTCACTCGCGCTGGAGAACCGATTCGCCTGACCCGCACCGAGTTCAACCTGTTGGCGACGCTGGCCCAGCACCCTGGCCAGACCTTCACCCGCGCCCAACTGCTCGACCGGCTGCACGGCGTCGCTTACGAGGGCTTTGACCGCAGCGTAGACGCCCACATCAAGAACCTGCGTCGCAAGTTGGAGGCCGACCCCGCCGAGCCGCGCTACGTGCTCACCGTCTATGGCATTGGCTACAAGTTCACCGACGAGGTGTGACTTTGGAGCACAAGAAGTTCTGGAAACACCACGAACACGGCCCGCATCCGCCGTGGGGACCATGGGGCCACGATCACGAATTTCACCAGTGGCCAAGAGCATGGCATCGCAAGCGGAGGTTCATCTTCTTGCGCTTTGCCGGTATCTTTGGCTTCATGGTGCTATTGGTGTTGGGCGGGATGGCGGCGCTGGCATTTCTGTTCTCGCGGCTATTCGGAGGCGATGGACAGACAGCAGCATTGGTGTGGATCGGCGGTATTGGCCTGGCACTGGCCATGCCGGCGCTGGCGGGACTTTTGGCCAGACGGGCTGTCCAGGACATCGCCACGCCGTTAGCCAGTGTCATGGCTGCTGCCGACCGCGTGGCCGAAGGAGACCTGAGCGTGCGTGTGCCAGAACAAGGTCCTGGCGATTTCGGCCGCCTGGCCAACTCTTTCAATCGCATGATCGAAGAGCTGGAGCGTGCCGATCAGCAACGCCGCAACCTCACCGCTGACGTGGCCCACGAGCTTCGCACGCCACTGCACATCATCCAGGGCAATCTGGAGGGTGTCCTCGACGGTGTGTACGAGCCGACGTCGGATCACATCAACGCCACGCTGGACGAAACGCGCCTGCTGGCCCGCCTGGTGGACGACCTGCGGACCCTCTCCCTGGCGGAGGCCGGTCAATTGCCGTTGATGTGGGAGCCGGTGGACGTGGCCGAGTTGCTGGCCGACGTGTCTACCAGCTTCAGCGGCCAGGCCGAAGCGGCGGGCATAGACCTGCGCGTCGAGGTCGAAGGTGGCCCATCCAACCTGACCATCACCGGCGACGTAGGGCGGCTGGATCAGGTGCTGAGCAATCTGCTGGCCAATGCCCTACGCTATACGCCTTCTGGCGGGACCATTACGCTCCAGGCCCAGCCCATGGGCGACGGCGTCCGCATCATCGTGCGCGACACCGGCCAGGGCATCCCCCCTGAGGATTTGCCCTATGTTTTTGACCGTTTCTGGCGCGGCGACCGGTCTCGCTCCCACGCCGGTGGAGCAGGGAGCGGGCTGGGGTTGGCCATCGCCCGCCAGTTGGTGCAGGCCCACGGCGGACGGATCAGCGTCGAGAGTGAACCCGGCCAGGGGACCGCGTTCACCATCGAGTTACCAACAGCCGATAAGTAAGCTTGGATTCTCTCCAAACACCAAAGCCCTGGCGAAACGTCAGGGCTTTTTGCTTAGAACCTTAAAATTCTCAATATATATATGAAATTTTCTAAATTATCTCTTGACAAAATTGATATTTTGTGGTATAATCTAAGCGGCTGATTAAGAATATTAATTAGAAACGTAAATTTCTTAATGTCGTGAGTAGAATTGCTAATAATGAACAGGGAGGTTAGCCAATGTATCCCGTACCCGGTAGATGTCCAGTTTGTGGTGAAGAGATGACGGTGACGCGCGTGTATTGTCGTCAGTGCGATACAGCTGTGGAGGGGCGTTTCTCTCTGGGCCGGTTCCACCGCCTCACACCTGAGCAGTTGCAGTTCGCCGAAACCTTTATCCGCTGCGAGGGTAAGATCACGCGAGTAGAGGAGGAAATGGGACTCTCCTATCCTACCGTGCGCGGGCGGTTGCACGATCTCATCCGCGCGTTAGGCTATGAGGTGGGGCCGGAGCCCGTCGGCGTCTCGTCTGAGGAGCGGCGTGACATCCTGGAGGAGCTGGCCCAGGGCAAAATCTCTGCCGAAGAGGCGCTGGCACTTTTGCAAGGGCAATGAGGTCGAATCAGAAGGTGTGACGGCTCACCCTCCCGCAGGTTTAGCAGGTCGTATTGGGCAAAACGCTAACTCCGGGCAGTTGTTCAGACACCGGTCCCATTCCCAAAGGCAACCTGCGGGAGGGTAGGCTGGGAGTTATCAGAGGGCAACGGTAATCACTTGAGGAGGTGCTAGACATGGCAGCATCTAAGGAAGAGCGGGCGCAGATTCTCCAAATGATCAGCGAAGGGAAAATCTCTGCGCAGGAAGGGGCACGGCTTCTGAAGGCCATTGCATCCCATGACCGATCGGGACGGACGGTGAGGACAAGCGAAGCTTTGCGCGGACGCTGGCTGCGCGTCCAGGTGTTCAACACGGCAACGGGCAAGCCCAAGGTCAACTTCAGTTTGCCCATGGGGCTGGTCAGCGTGGGTCTCAAGCTCGGCACTCAGTTCGTGCCTGAGTTGATGGACGTCGAAGACGAGCTAATGGCCGCCGTGGAGGAGGGCACGATGGGCAAAATCCTGGAAGTCGAAGACCCTGAGGATGGCGAACGGGTGGAGATTTTCATTGAATAGGAATAGCCAGATAGCACTTTGCAGGAGGTAAACAATGAGTGGCCTGAACTTTTACGCAGACCAAATGGTCAAAGAGGAACAGTACAAGGATCTACTCCGCGAGGTCGAGCGCCGTCGGCTGATCAGAACCATTGCTCCACCCAGGTCTCAGTACCTTCGTAAGGCCGTTGCGGCTCTACGCGAAGCGATGGTCAGACCAACCCGCGGCGTGCCCGGGCTCAGGCCGGCGAAGTGGGAAGCAAAGAGCTGAGACGATCCGTCATTTTCAAACCCATTATACCAGGAGGTGACCATGTATCAAAAGAGAATCTCGACATCGGAATCTCCCCGCGTAGAAGTGACCGCCTGCCAGGGTGACCTGGTGGTCGTGACGTGGGACAGTGCAGAGGTTTTGATCGAGGTGGAGAGCGAAGATGTGCTGACCGTTGAAGAGCGAGAGGATGCAGTGGCACTGGTCGCCAACAGCGCTTGTGATCTGACTGTGCCCGCCGATGCCTCCCTCGTCATCATCCAGGCTCAGGGCGATCTCTCCGTACAGGGAGTGCATGGCAGCGTGGAGGTAACTGCTGTGCAGGGAGACGCACAGTTTCAGGATGGCGCCGCCAGCGCGTCGCTGAGCACGGTCCAGGGCGACCTGACGGTAGAGGGCTGGACCGCGGCTTTCAACGCGGGGACCGTCCGTGGTGATGCCAGGGTGCGGCAAGTGGACGGCCCTGTGGAGTTTGGCACAGTGAGTGGCGATCTGTTGGCAGAAGAGGTCAACGGGCCGCTATCGGCGCGGTCAGTGGCAGGCGATGCTTCTCTGCGCCAGTTGAACGGCATGCTCTACCTGAGTGACGTTGGCGGGGATCTCGTCGGCCGAGTCTGGACAGCAGGTGCAGACGTGGCGCAGGTGGGTGGCGATGTGTCGCTCAAGATGCCCTTTGCCGGGCCATTTACTTACGACATCCAGGCTCGGGGCAATCTCGTCGTCAAGGCCCTGTCGGGCAGCAGCGCGACATTCGCTCTCCAGACGCCTAACGGGCAAATCAGAGCCAAAGGTATCCCCGGCGAGATGACGGAGGAAGGGCAGTGGCGAGCAGTCATTGGGGACGGAGAGGCCCAGGTCACGCTGGCTTCCACGCACGGCAACGTGTTCCTCAAGACCGTGGGTGAAGGGGATGAGGATCAAGAGCGAGATGCTTTTGTCTCCCTGGCTGCCGACCTGGGCAGGATCGGTGCCGAGGCTGGCGTGGCAGCTCAGGAGTTAGCCTGGCGCATCCAGCAGCACGTGGCCGACAAGCTGTCCAAGATTGACTTTGAAGCCATCGCCCGCCGCGAGGCAGAACGGGCTCGTCGTCACGCGGAACGGGAGACTGCCAGGGCGCAGCGCATGGCAGAGAAGGCGCAGCGCAAGGCGGAGCGCGCTCAGAAGAAAGCGCAAAAGAAGGTGACGTGGCACTTTGAGTGGGATACAGATCGCGGTAAGCGTCGGACGGCAGGACGGCGGCAGGCGAGCAGCGAAGAGGAACGCCTGGCCGTGCTCAGAATGCTGGCCGACGGCAAGATCTCCACTCAGGAAGCCGAAACCCTGTTACAAGCCCTTGAAGGCTGAGAAAAGGACCGCCGGAGTTTCTCCGAGTTCCCCTAAGTTCTCGTGAGACAGACAGGGGAACTCAGAGGATTCTGTCGGAGTGCTAAGTAGTTGCGATAAGTCAGACAAAGAGGAGGCAACAACCATGGAACAGCAAACAGCGACCGCACAAGCTCAAGAGGCCAAGCGTTTTAGCGATGCCTGTGAAGAGTTTGGTGAGCAGATGGCTGCCTGGGGCGAAGAATTTGGGCGTCACATGGAAGCCTGGGGCAGAGAGTTCGGACAGCGCATGGAGGACTGGGGCAAGGAGTTTGGCCCTCGTATGGAGGACTGGGCCGAAGAACTGGTCCAGAGGATGGAGCTGGCGGGCGAGCGCGCTAGAGAGTGGCTAGAGGAACAAAGGCCTTCTTCTGTTAGCGCCGATAGCCTACGAGAGGAACGCCTGGCCATCTTGCGCATGGTGGAAGAGAGCAAGATCAGTGTCACCGAGGCAGAGAGTCTGCTGCGGGCCCTCGGTGAGTAGCTGTCTTTCGGGAACGTGGGCCATGCAGGGAGGGAGACCGATCTTGGAGAGCAAGAGAACGGGCGAACTGGCGCAAGCGGTGGTGTGGATCGTCTTGTTCAGCTTGGTGATAGCGGTCTGGGCTTATCTCTGGGCTCCGATGCCCATCTTCTGATTTTGGCCTGATGCATCCGGGTTATTCGCAGAGAGTCTTCGCGAGAGGATGCGTGGATCCGTGTTGCGTGGTGCGTGTTCCATTGTGGGTCTCACGCACCACGTTTCGGTTCATACCGATAGGTGACAGGGAAATGGAAATCGTAAAAGAACAGCAATTGAAGGCAACATCCTGGAAACTCCCATTTTTCACCATCTGGACGGGGCAGGCTTTTTCGTTAATCGGCAGCCGGGTGGTCCAGTTCGCGCTGGTGTGGTGGCTCACCCAGTTGACCGGCTCGGCCACCGTGCTGGCGACGGCATCCATGGTGGCCATTATCCCGGAGGTTTTCCTCAGCCCCATCGCTGGCGCATACGTAGATCGCTGGAATCGGCGCATCGTGATGATGGTGGCCGACGGCGTGATCGCGCTGGCCTTGCTGTGGCTGGCGTATCTGTTCTGGGTGGATGCCGTGCAGGTCTGGCATGTCTATGTCGTTATGGCGGTGCGTGCGGTGGGCGGGAGCTTCCACTGGCCGGCCATGCAGGCTTCGACCTCGCTCATGGTGCCCGAAAAGCACCTGACGCGCGTGGCGGGCCTGAACCAGACCCTGAACGGAGCCCTCAACATCATTGGCCCGCCGTTAGGGGCGCTGTTGATGGGAGTGATGCCACTTTCTGGCATTATGCTGATAGACGTGGGTACGGCGGCGCTGGCCATTTTCTCACTGCTTTTTGTGCACATACCACAGCCCAGGCGTGATGACATGGGCACGGAAAAACCGACGATTTGGGCCGACATGCGCGAGGGACTGAGCTACATTCGGGGCTGGTCGGGACTGATGACCCTGATCGGGGTGGCGATGGTGGTTAAGATCGCGCTGACGCCAGCGTTTTCGCTGTTGCCCCTCTTGGTGAGTCAGCACTTCAGTGGTGACGCGGCCCAGTTGAGCCTGTTGGAAGCGGTTGCCGGGGTGGGCATTGTGGCGGGTGGGCTGATCCTGAGCGTGTGGGGCGGGTTCAAGCGGAAGATCTACACCACGATGCTGGGCATGATCATCCTGGGCGTGAGCTTCGTGGTGCTGGGTCTGACGCCCGGAGGACTGTTCCAGATGGCATTGGCCAGCATCTTCGTCGCGGGATTGATGATCCCGCTGATAGATGGGCCGATCATGGCCATTCTCCAGGGGAGGGTTGCCCCAGAGATCCAGGGGCGGGTGTTCACCATGATGGGCAGTTTGCTCTGGATGACCTCGCCCTTTAGCCTGGCGGTCGCCGGCCCGGTGAGCGATTGGCTTGGCTTGCAGGTGTGGTACCTGACCGCCGGTGTGATGTGCGTAGCGACAGGTCTGGTCGGGTTCTTCGTGCCAGCCATCGTAAACATTGAGGAGAACAACCAGAACGGGGCTGGCGTGAAGGAAAAGCCGCTGGCCACCTGAAGCCTTCCGGGAGCTTGACCCAAATGCGTACTTTATTGCGCTCTCATCCAAGTTCTGGTATAATGAATTATATCAGAATAGGAGCGAGATAGATTTACAAATGCAAAACACAAAATACCCAATACCCAATATTCAATTACTCCCTCCCTACGGTGGCCAGTTGGTAGATTTGCTGGTTCCTGCCGAGGAAGGCGCTGAGCTCAAGGCGCACGCCAGCAAGTTGCCCTCCTTGCAGCTTTCGGCGCGGGCGGAGTGCGATCTGGAGCTGCTGGCAGTGGGGGCGTTTTCCCCGCTGAACCGCTTCATGGGCCAGGAGGATTACCAGCGCGTGCTAGACGAGATGCGGCTGACGAGTGGACACCTCTTTCCCATTCCGGTGGCGCTGCCGGTGGAGCCTGGCCCGGCCATTCGCCTGGACCAGGACATCGCCCTGCGCAATGCCAAGAACGAATTGCTGGCAGTGATGACCATTGAGGAAGTCTACGAATGGGATCGAAACGAGGTGGCGCAGAAGGTCTTTGGCTCGCTGGACCTGCGCCATCCGCTGGTGGCGGAGATGCACCGCTGGGGGCGGCTCAATATCTCCGGCCGCCTGCGGGTGCTGCAACTGCCACGTCACTACGACTTTCAGGAGTTGCGCCTCACGCCAGCCCAGACGCGAGCCAGGCTGGAGAGCTTTGGCTACCTCAATGTGGTCGCCTTCCAGACGCGTAATCCGCTGCACCGCGTGCATGAGGAACTCACCAAGCGGGCAGCCGAAGAAGTGGGTGGGGTGTTGTTGCTCCATCCGGTGGTCGGGATGACCAAGCCGGGTGACGTGGATCATTTCACCCGCGTCCGTACCTATAAGGCGTTGGCAGCCAACTATTATGATTCCAACCGCATCTTGCTGGCCCTGCTGCCCCTGGCCATGCGGCTGGCTGGCCCCCGCGAGGCGCTGTGGCACGCGCTCATCCGGCGCAACTACGGGGCCAACCATTTGATCGTGGGACGAGATCACGCCGGCCCCGGCGAGGATTCGACGGGCAAGCCCTTCTACGGCCCCTACGACGCCCAGGAGTTGGTCAAGCAGCACAGCGAGGAACTGGGAGTGGGGTTGGTGCCCTTCCGCATGCTGGTCTACCTGCCGGACGAGGAGCGGTACGAGGAGGTCTCCAAGGTGCCGGCGGGAGTGAGGACGGCGTCCATCTCCGGCACCCAGGTGCGCGAGGAGTATCTGAACAACGGCCGCGTGCTGCCCTCCTGGTTTACCCGCCCGGAGGTGGCGGAGATCCTGGTCGAGACCTACCCGCCGCGTCATAAACAGGGGGTCTGCATCTGGTTCACCGGGCTGAGCGGGTCGGGCAAGTCCACCACCGCCGAGGTGCTGACGGTGTTGTTGCAGGAGCATGGCCGTCACGTGACGCTGCTGGACGGCGACGTGGTGCGCACGCACCTGTCCAAAGGACTGGGGTTCAGCAAAGAGGACCGGGACACCAACATCCGGCGGATCGGCTTCGTAGCCTCCGAGATCGTGCGCCACGGCGGCACGGCGGTGTGTGCGGCAGTGAGCCCCTACCGGGCTACGCGCAACGACGTGCGGAACATGGTCGGCAAGGACCATTACGTGGAGGTGTTTGTGGACACACCGCTGGAGGTCTGCGAGCAGCGGGATTTCAAGGGGCTGTATGCCAAAGCGCGGCGGGGGGAGATCAAAGGGTTCACAGGAATTGATGACCCGTACGAGGCGCCCCGCCATTCTGAGATCCGCCTGAACACGGTGAACTGCACGGCCGAGGAGAACGCCCATCGGATTCTGGATTACCTGGTCGAGCAGGGCTTTATCCGCAGTCCGACAGCGGACGGGGATGATAGCCAAAAGGGATAGTCATACGGGAGGGGGCACATGCAGACCAGAGAGATGACGCTCCAACAAGTGTTGGAAATTGTAGAGACGTTGTCGCCAGGCGAGCAAGTGGAGTTGGTTGAGAGGATATGCCATCGTCTGATGGGACGACGGCGCTCCGAGGTGGCGACCGATATCCGCGAGGCCCGCGCCGATTATCGGACGGGCACAGTGCGTCAGGATACAACGGCTGATGCAATGGAGGAAACGCTGCGCCGCCAGTTGTTGGAGATGCTTCTGACATCGGTGGAGCCGCGCAAGATGACGCGTCACCTTGTGACGTACGACGAGTTCCTGACCTGGGCCGACGAGGACACCTTGGCCGAGTGGGTAGATGGGGAGGTGATGATGTACAGTCCGGCTAATGACAGGCACCAAGACGTTTCCGGCTTTCTGCAAAGTGTGATGCGTTCTTTTGTGGAAGTGCGTCAACTGGGCATAGTGCGCAGCGCGCCGTTTCAGATGAAGCTGGCACAGTCTGGCCGGGAGCCGGACCTGCTCTTCGTGGCCAAAACCAACCTGGGTCGCTTGAAAGAGAATTACCTGGACGGCCCTGCTGACCTGGTAGTGGAAATCGTCTCGCCGGAGAGCGCGGCGCGGGATCGCGGGGTCAAGTTCTACGAGTATGCGCAGGGCGGGGTGCCCGAATACTGGCTGATCGACCCCCAGACGGAGTGGGTCGAGTTCTACCGGCTGGAAGAAGACCACTACCGCTTGGCTTTCGGCGGCGAAGAAGGTGAGTATCACGCCCTGGTGTTACCCGGCTTCAAGCTTCGAGTAGAGTGGCTGTGGCAAGAGCCACTGCCCTCGCCGATTCGCACGCTGGCTGAGATCGTTGGGTTGGACCCATCGCTGGCGGAAACCTTTGAACGGGCACTGGCTGGAGGATAAAAGGATAACATGTTCAACTTCTTGCGTAAACGAAAGCAACCCAAAGTCTTCGTCATCGGCCTGGACTGCGCTGCGCCGGAGCTGGTCTTCGACGCCTGGCGTGACCAACTGCCCAATCTGTGCGGATTGATGGAGAATGGGATTTATGGCGACCTGATGTCCACAATCCCTGCCATCACTGTGCCGGCCTGGAGCTCGATGCTCAGCAGTAAGGACCCAGGGGTGCTGGGCTTCTATGGCTTCCGCAACCGGGCCGATTATTCCTACGACAAGATGACCATTGCCACCGGCGCGGCGGTGAAGGAGAAGCGGGTCTGGGACATCCTGGGCCAGGCGGGGAAGCAGGTCATCGTGGTCGGTGTACCGCAAACCTATCCGGCGCGGCCGGTCAACGGCTATCTTGTCTCCGGCTTTCTTACCCCGTCGGTGCAAAAGCAGTACACCCATCCCCACGAGTTGCGCTACGAGATTGATCGGGTGCTGGGCGGCGAAGAGTACGACGTGGACGTGCGCCAGTTCCGCACCGAGGACAAGGACTTCTTGCTCCAGCAGATCTACGCCATGAACGAAAAGCAGTTCAAGGTGATGCGCTACCTGATGGACAATAAGCCGTGGGACTTCTTCATGTTCGTGGACATGGGGGTGGACCGGATTCACCATGGGATGTGGAAGTACCACGATACGACCCATCCCAAGCACGAATCGGGCAATGAGTACCAGCATGCCATCCGTGATTATTACATCCACCTGGATCGCCAGATCGGGACGCTGCTGGAGCGGGTGCCCAAGGAGACGATGATCCTGGTCGTATCGGATCACGGCGTCAAAGGGATGCACGGCGGCTTGTGCGTCAACGAGTGGCTGCGCCGGGAAGGGTATCTGGTGTTGGAAGAGAAGCCTGGGGGAGAAGGGCTGATCCGTTTTGACGATGTGAAGGTGGACTGGAGCAAGACCAGAGTGTGGGGCTCCGGCGGCTACTACGCGCGCATCTTCATCAACGTGGAGGGGCGCGAGCCGCAGGGGACGGTTCCGGCGGCGGGATACGAGGCTTTCCGCAATGAGTTGGCCGACGCGCTCCGCGCTATTCCCGCACCGGACGGGAGCGACATCGGGACGCGAGTTTTCAAGCCGCAGGAGGTTTACCGGGAGGTGCGCAACGTCCCCCCCGACCTGATCGTCTATTTCGGCGACCTCTCGTGGCGTTCGGTGGGTAGCTTCGGCCATGGCGGCATCTACACCTTTGAGAATGACATCGGCCCCGATGACGCCAATCACGCCGAGAACGGCATGTTCATCCTGGCCGATCCTCGGGTGAAGGGCGGCGGCCAGCGAGTGGCTGCCCGTCAGCTCATGGACATCGCACCCACCATCCTGCAAGCTTTTGGGCTGCCGATTCCGCCAGACATGCAGGGAAGCGTCATTGGAGGGTAAGTGGAGCCGGGGAACAGAATCGAGGTTGATGAGAGAATCTGCGAACTGCTTGGCCAGAGGTTGAGAGAGGTGCAGGTCTTACCTCAGAAGTTCGTGCAAACGGCCTGGTCGGAGGAAGAGAGACGCAGGGAGGCCAACTTCCGCTTCTACCTGGTGGCCTTCTGCCAGCACACCAAGAGCCTGCAAGGGGTCATCGAAGGGCAGTGGTGCCGGGGGTGGGACTATCTGGAGAGGGCCTGTCGGAGGGCAATGGCCGAGGATCCCGATTGCTTCAGCGCGGAGAGCATGGCCCGCATCACTGGCCAGGAGCTACGCCGCATCCTCTCCGATGACTTCGACCCCGCCCACTCCACCCTCGATCGGGTGGAGGAGAGGGTGGCGCAGCTCCGCGACTGCGGCCAACGCCTGACGACGCAGTACGATGGGGATGTGATGAGCCTCTATCGCCAGGCTGGTGGCTACTTGCATGGCGAGTCTGGTATCCTGAAGCTCATGTCCGAGTTCCAAGCTTACAGCGACCCCATCCAGAAGAAGTCCTTCCTCTTTCTGATGTTCGTCAGTCAGGCGGGCATCTGGGAGATCAAGGACCTGGAGAACCTGAAGGTGGCCGTGGATTACCACATCATGCGCATCGCCCTGCGCAGCGGGATGGTCAGGGTCAGAGGTGCGCTGGAGAGGGTGCTGAAAGAACGTCAGGAGGTAGATGCAGCTACGGACACCCAGGTAAGGGGCGCAGTGCAAGCAGTTTGCGATCTTCTGGTTCGACATTCAGGACACAGCGTCTTCAAGGTGGACAACATCCTCTGGATGATGGGCCGCAACTGCTGCTTCTACGACCACGAGCCCATCTGCGGGCCGAACGCTTGCTTCAAGAAAGACAAGTGCACCTTCATCCGAAGCATCGTCTACGCCTGCCCAGGCAAGTGCCTGTTCGATGGCCTTTGTTTAGGCAGTTTGTATGAAGAGTACAGGAAGTTCTGGGAAACCAATTTGTATACTGAGTACTATTGAGGGGTTTCCCATCTGCCATCGTCTTCCCCGGAGTTCAAGTTCGGGGTCTGCACTTTGCTGAAGTAGGGCAAATCGTGGCTTGATCGTTGCCGCTGCGGAAGCAGTCAGGCTCTATGCAAATCCATTCCATTTTTTGCTTGATTCCAGTTAGTATGATAAAATAGGGCAACATTGAATTCCCAATAAGGAGGAAGCACAATGCATCCCACTTTTGAGCTAACATTTGAAATCGAGCCGATTGTTCCTGACACGTTGGTAGATGTCAAATCTCAATTCCAAGCTGCGATAGCAGAGGCTATTGCTGAGAGCCAGTTGGACCGGTATGTAGTGGAAGAACCAAGGGCTACATTCGAACAACATCTGCCGCTTACGAAAGAGCAGGTAGAGATAGCTACACTCATTCTTGCGTTCGCGATAAAAGAAGGGCCCAAAGCCTGGGAAATCGCAAGGCACTTCTTTGCTTCTCTCCAGCTACGGCTAAAGAAGAAACCCCCGAAAAAGGTTAATTTTGTGATGAAGATAGGGAGCAAGCAGATTAGTGCCAAGGGACTTTCTTTAGACGATGCCATGAAGGTAGTCATAGATAAATATGAGCTGGAGCTTCATAAAAAACGGTGAACTCCCATGCCGCTGGATGATAGAGGCCAAGCGATACTAGACGTTTTCTGCCATGTCTACGGCATCCTACTCGATCACTTGGATGATTTAGATGATGCGGTCTCCTCTCATTCCGCATGGCATGGATATAGGGCTGTCACAGAATGCATCAACCCGGCTGCCCAGAGATTCGGCACACTCCCGGTTGAAAGCATTGAGTTCACTGTTCTTTGTGAAGACCTTCTGGGTAGAATTGAAGGTAGCTTTTCCCTACATTTTCCAAGTACCTCGTCCATATTCTCAGTTTGGGCAGCATTCAAAGATGCTGTCCTCGGCGTTGCAGTGCCATCACCGGCAGAAGTAAATCTCCTTCGCGATATCGGCGAGAATCTTTCTGTTGATTGCTACCGAGTTGTTTGCTCTCCTGATAGCCCGTGTCTCTGCCGACCGACGAATCTTGTGATCGAACCCAGCAACCGACAGGTATTCCGCTGTAAACCCAACAAGCGTGGTGGAATCAGTACTATAACCATCGGGTTCTCCACTCCTGAGTTCACCTTTGAGAGCTTTGTTAATCTCCCCTTCTATTTCCTTCACGAGTATCTGTCTCACATCCACTCAGCAGAGTTGTTTGCCGAGGAAGGATGCACAGAAGCTTCACCCCCTTTCGAAGACGGATGGCTGCTATATGCTGCTCACCGATTTTATCGCGAACAGTTATGGCATGATCCCTCTTCGTCACTTTCACATCCAGATCATCGTGACTACTATGCCACAAAGTACATCTATCAGATAACACAGGGCAGCAAGAATAAATGGGCACAGCTTGGTTATCAACAAGCCGAGAATTTTGATAATATTGTAGGCTCAGATCTTTTCTGGAAAGTAACCTTGCTATTAGCTACATGCCCTTTCAATCACTTATCCGAATGTGCTGATTTGCACCAAGAGTTTATGATCAGGATTAAAACATGGATACGGCGGATGTCAACTCTTCCAGATGAAAAAAGAAGCGAGGGCATTGAAATGATAACCCTGGCGGTGGAAGACGCTGAGCCAATCCGTAGTCTCATTGACATCTTGCTCTGAAACTACTAAAAGCTGTATTTCCTGTAATTTGACAGGAAATTAGTTGTGGTGTATAATCAATTGTTGACTAGCCCACAAGGAGGATAGAGATGGCTGTTTGGGGCGAAGTATCCTTCAAGGTGAAACGAGCAATCACCTTTATGGATAGATTCACTATTGGACAGCTAGCCGATATGACAGGCCTTGAGTACCAAAGCGTCGAGACGGTTGTACAAAGGTTACTCAAGGAGGGTTATATCACCCAAGCAAAGCCACGACAGCCAGAAAGGCGAAAACAAGTGGGCAGGCCGCGTCAAACATACGCTCTTGTAGATGACCCAGAAATGGTGAAAATGTTTTACTCCAGCATTGAGGCCTTCCAAATCGAGGAAGCTTTGGCAGTAGCTCCAGATAGAAAACCAAGTAGTGCTCATTTCGATGCTGCTGTCTCGATTATTGATTCACTCGAGGCAGGAGAAAAAGAAATATCTGCTACTTCAGTGAATGAAGCGGCAGAGCGCTTGGATTTCGCCAGGCGGCATGAAGAAATGGTAGAGGAAGGTATAGAAATCGCTAGTGCTTACGCTGACTTCCAGCAGGCTAGGCTAGCGTTTCTGCGCGGCAATGAAGATGAAACTAGGCGGCTTCTTGATCAAGCCAGAGCCCTCTTCCAGAGGAACAAAATAGATAGACAAATTGAACTGATCAACGATTATGAGATTACCATAGCATTGAAGAGCCTGGTCTTTTCAGCCTTAAAGGATGCAGCAGAGAGCAAATTCGGTCTTGCCCTTCGCCAGCTACATGATGTCCTTGATACTCTGCCTTCGCTATCTCTAAGTCCAACGCTGAAGAATGTTATTAGCAACTTAGTACAAGTCACCGATTTGGCTACCAAAGCTAGCGTCAATCTCGCATCAGAGAACCTCCGCCTGAAACAAACAAACGAGTCGCTGCTAGCTGAAAACGCAAGGCTGAAACTTCTCCAGCAGGATGCGGAGTGGCAGACGATTTGGCTCTGGAAATCTGCCTCACATCCGGTTGCCACTATCCCCTCGCGTGGCTTTTCCCTTCCCATTCTACAGGAAAGTGCAGACGATTTGGTCCCTCGCGATATGATTAGCGATGCTATCGTCGCTCACGCATGAGAAGAGCACAAACCGCTATATCCGGCGTAGATGTTCCGGACCTGGACCCCGGCAGCGGAAGGGATATTCCTTCAATGATTGACAAGCAAGATACCCTCGTCGAATACATCGAACAGAGCGTCACCTATCGCGAAAACGGGGATTATGAACTCGCCATAAAGGCCCTGGAAAAAGCTCGTGAATTGGCCCCGACCGACCCCGTCATACGCTTGGCGCTGGGTATGACTCTTATTGGCGCGGGCGACCACGAAAGAGCTCTGTCTGTCCTCGACGACGCCCTGGAATTTGCACCCAAAAACGCCGAGGTTCACAGTGCCAGAGGAATAGCTTTGCGTGAGCTTGATCGGCTCGACGAGGCCACCCATGCTTTCCAGGCGGCTCTTTCATACACACCTGAGGATGAGGTAAGTATCCAGTTCGCCCTCGGTGATGTATTTATGAGACAAGGCAATTTTGAAGAAGCGATAGTGGCCTACGAACGCCTCTGCGAGTTGTCCCCGGAGAAAGCGGACAACTATCACTCTCTTGGCAATGCTTATCTGAATGCCAAGCGATACGAGAAGGCGCGAGAGGCATTCATTGAGGGAGTTAAGCTCGATGACAAGAATGCTGCACTGCATCTTGAGCTAGGCATCACAGAGGGCTATTTGGGAAATTATGATCGGGCGGAAAGGCAACTGCAAAGAGCAGCGAAACTGGACTCGACAGATGCCAAGATTCAGTTCAACCTCGGCGTCGCTCTTGAGCGAACAGGCAGGCAACAGGAGGCAATCGAAGCATTCCGTCGAGCCACTGAGCTTGCACCAAAGAACAACAAGTTTTGGTCTTATCTCGGCACAGCATTGATGGGACTAGGAAGAATTCCAGACGCTATCGAGGCTTACGAAAGAGCGATTGAGCTTGACCCCGACGATCTGAAAAGCCATCTGCTATTAGAACTTGCTCTTCTTTCGACAGGCCAGAAAGATCGGGCATTGGAAGCGATTCAACGATTGGTGGATCGTTATCCTGACAATCCTGACGTTCGCAGCGCGTATGCTTTTATCCTAGCAATGATGAAAAGGTACGAGCAGTCTCTTGCGCAGCTTGATGAGGGACTTGGGCTCGCACCTGAAAGGTCTGACCTCTTAATGAACAAAAGTTTTGTCCTTCGCCGTTTAGGAAAAACTGACGAGGCAGTCCGGGTCATCGAACAAGCTATTGATCTGGCGCATGATGACGAGAGGGCGTGGTACAGTGCGGGGATGGCTTATCACGAGATGAAGCAATATGGCAGAGCGATAGATGCATTCGAGAAGGCAATCGTATTGAAGTATGACATGGTTGAAAGTCATATTGGGTTAAGTCAGGCACTCGTCGAATCAGGACACCAAGAGAGAGCAATAGCGGTATTGGAGCGCGCTACCGGAAGCATCGGGCGTGACAATCCGGCGGTTCACTTGAACTTGGCCTCTCTCTATAGGCAAATGGGAGACAGAAGAAAGGCATTCAGACACGTCAATAGGGCCTTGAGGTGTGCCCCGGGCAACGCGAGGGCTCATATTATGCGAGGGGACCTGTTCGTAGATGTAGAGGATTTTCCTGAGGCTGAGAACGCCTATAGGAAAGCGATTGAGCTGGACTCTACCATTCCTGATGCTCACCTAGGACTAGGCTATGTGTCCTACCAGCTCAAGCTTTACGAGAAATCCGCTCAAGCCTATGAACAGGCAATTGAACTGGATCCCAACCTCGCGTCAGCGCACAGCAATCTGGGCGCTGCCCTTGGCAGTCTCAACCGTCATGACGAAGCCATACAGGCGTGTAAACGAGCAACTGAAATCGATCCCGACTTCGCGCTGGCTTACAACAACATGGGCGCTGTCCTTGACGATCTTAAACGTTATGACGAAGCTATACAAGCCTATAGACGAGCAATTGAACTGGATCCCAGCTTCGTAGTTGCCTACCGTAACCTGGGCGTTACCCTTGGCGATCTCAAGCGTTATGACGAAGCCCTCGGGTTTTTCCAGAAAGCAATCAAACTGAACCCAGAGTATGTGCCGGTATACGGGAGTCTAGCTAGAGCGCAAGCTTACCAAGGACATCTGTCTGAGGCAGAGGCAACAATTCGCAAGTACATTGAACTTGCACCTGACGAGGCTCTTGGTTGGAATAATCTAGGCTTTATCCTGTACCTTCATGGCCATCTCAATGAAGCCATCGAGCTTTTCCAAAAGGCAATCGAGCTTGACGCAGACTTTGTGCGTTCTCGATACAACATGGCCATGTGCCACATTCTACAAGGCAAAAGTGAACAGGGTATGGCAGAGTATCGCACAGCAATCGAGATGGACAAAAAGGCGAATTACGAACAGATTGAGAAACACCTAGAGGATTTGGAAGACGCTATAAACAAGCACCCTGAATGGATAACACAGTTGCAACCAGCGTTAGACTTGCTGCGGGATGGATACAGAAGAGACGTTGAAGCCCCTTAACCGCGGTTGAAGAGGGACCTCGGCTCCGGCTACGATTGCCTCTCCATTGGCCTCGGTTTGTGACCTTTTCGGCTATTAGCCATCTTGGCGACGAATTCCTCGTAGATTGGCTTCCTGGCCAGATAGATCAAATGGGAGAGGCATCGGCAGTCGGAGGAGCCGAAGCCAGGGACAGGCATCTCACTGCCGGGGAGCTGCCGAGCAGCCTGGGCCCAGCGGCACTCCAGTTTGTCCGTCGAAGCCACGCTCCAGACCTCCACCAGGTGCGTCTTTTCCAGCAGGTAGTCTATGTGCCAGCGGAGTTTCTTGTCGTGGCGGCGGTGGCGAGCCAGGCGAGCCTTCAAGCCCCCAGGCCCCAGCGCGCTGCCTACGTAGAGGTAATAGCCGGAACGAAAGGCAAACGTGCCCAGCCTGCCGACGCTGATCTCTTTGCTACCCTCTAACCGCAAGACCAAGACGTAGGTGCCTTTGGTGGGTTCGCTCATCACTACTGCTGCTCCCAATTGCCATCGGCATAGAGGATATAGTCTGTGCCGAGGTCGCTCCAAAGGATAATGCCCTCGTCAAAGGCTTGTACCACTCTCGTGAATCCCCGCTCCTCCTCCACAGCCCAGCCGATCCGACTGGCCGGGCCGCCCAGCTTCTCCCGCCACACCTTGCCGAAGCCCCTCTTCGGCTGGAAGAGGCCCGGCGGCGCAGTCAGGCTGGGATCATCCTGGGGCTGCCCGTCGTGCCAGGTGTCAGCGAAATCCCGCCAGGTGTGATCCTCGTAAAGCACGTAGATCTCCCTGCTGTCTCCCCGCCAGAACATTCTGCCCTGCTCAAAAGCCTCTTCAGCCAAAGCAATTTCCCGTTCCGCTTCCATTGGGCAGCCGAGGCGATCCCGTCTGTCGGCCCATATCGTGGCGAAGCGAACGGGTATCACGACGCAGGGCGTAGGTGTGGCCGCTGGAGTGGGCGTGGGGACTGGCAGAGGTGTGGGTGACGGCATCCCCCAAGCTTCGCCCTGAGGCTCTGCCCGAAGGGTGGGCGGATACCAACTGGCGCCGCCGTTGGTGGACTTGTACACGCCGTTTTCAAACAGGGTGGCGAAGAGGGTCTGGTCGGCGGCGTAATCCGGCGAGATGGCCAGTGCCAGCACCCCTGCCAACTCGCCGTCGGCTCGATGGGGCAAGCCGTCATTGGCTGCCTGCCAGGATTGGCCCCCGTCGGTGGACTTGTAGATCCCCCGGTCGAGGCCGGCGAAAAGCGTGCCATCCCTGGCGAATTGCGGCGATAGGGCCAGGGCCCTGACCCAGACCGTACCTGGCGGGAGGCCGCCCCCCAGCGCCTGCCAGGTGAAGCCGCCGTCGTCGGAGCGGTGCAGGTTGCCGTACAGCGCGCCGACGAAAAGGGTTTGGTCAGCGATAGCCATTGACTGCACGTACCAATCCTCTTCTTCTGTGACCTGTTCCCAGCTTTGGCCTCCGTCAGTGGTGCGATACAGCCCTTCGTACTGGAGCCAGGCATAGGCTGTGCGATCTTCCGTGTAGTTTGGCGAAGTCGCCAGGGTAGCTATCTCAGCTTTCGGAATCCCTTGGCTGGCCGATGTCCAGCTCTCTCCTCCATCGGCGGAGATGAAGATCTGAGGACGGCGATAATCTCCCGCGATGAAGAGGGTGCTGTCGGTGGGGAAGCTGGGCGAGACGGCCAGAGCCGAAGCGGGGAAGAGATTGCCCAGGCCCTCCTGTAGCTCCTGCCAGTGGCCGCCCTGCCAGCGGTATACTCCGGCATTGGAGGCCGCGAAGAGGGTCTGGTCCCCGGTGTAGTCGGGCGAGATGGCCAAGTGGAAGGGGTCAAAGCCTGCCCGTCCTGGAAAGCCCGTCCCCTCCCAGGTCCGACCACCGTCGTGGGAGACGAAGACCCCGGCCGTGGACGTGGCGGCGAAAACCGTCTGGTCCTGGGCATAGCCTGGCGAGATGGCCAGGTCGTAGACGTCCATGCCGTCCAACCCCACTGTCAAGTCATCCCAGGCCAGCTCGTCGGCCCGCAGGCCGCGGACGTGTCCATCCGTGGTGCCCAGCAGCAGATCCCCGCCCGAGGCCAGGGCCAACGCGCTGATGGGGATGTCCTCCCTGAGTACCTTCCAGTTGTCGCCCCCATCCGTCGAACGATAGAGAGGGGGCACCCCTTCGCCACTGAACAGGGCGTAGAGCGTCTCGTCGTCAGCGAAAGAGGGCGAGAGGGCCAGATCGCTGAGGGCCGCGTCCTCGTAGACCAGCCCTGAGTTGGCCGCCTGCCACGTCTCTCCTCCATCGGTAGAGCGCATCAGGCCCACCCCGCTCAGGACGGCGTAGACCGTACGGTCGTGAGTGGTAGTCGCAGCGGCGCGCCGAGGGGAGATGACCAGCACTTGGGCCATTCGGTCAAGCACCTCCTCCCAAGACTGGCCGCCGTCGGTGGACTTGAGAACAGCGTATGGGTCCCCATCCATACTCCAGAATAGCGTGCTGTCGGCGGCGTAGTCAGGAGAGATGGCCAGGGCGGTCGCTCGGCGATAGGTGGGCTTGTCAACTTGCGGCTCTTCCAGGGCGATCCAGTGGTTCCCGCTATCGGTGGATTTGAAGATGCCATGACGCATGGTGCGGGCGAAGGCCGTTCCATCGGCGGCGAAGGCGACCTCTTGGACCAGGAGATCGCTCAAGCCCCGCGAGGCCAGTCGCCAGCTCTGGCCGCCGTCGGTGGATTTGTAAATCCCGTTCCCGATGTCCCACGTAGAGAACCCAGCCAAAAGCGTCTGGTCGGAGGCGTAGTTGGGGGAGAAAGCCACCGAGACCCTGTCCTGATCGGAGGGCAGTCCGCTGATCAGCATCCAGGACTCGCCACCGTCTTCGGACTTGTACAGCTTGTTTTCCACCAGAACGAGCAGCGTCTTGTCCGGGGAAGCGAAGATGCGCTGGATAGGGGCGGCTGGCAGCGCTACCGGCTGCGGTGCAACCGGCGTTGGCGGCACGCCGCCGCTCTCGGCCATCACCAGGACGACCCCACCCTGGCCGATGAGATACAGCCGCTCGGCCAGGGAGTCCAAAGCCCGCAAAGCATACTCTCCATCCAGAGGGACATTGGCCACGAGGTCGGCTGTCTGGCCGTCAATGACCAGCAGCCTGTCGCCTTTGTCCCAGCCACTGGTCAGGTAGACCAGCCCCTTGTGGGGATCCACCCGCAGGTTGCCGACGACTCCCTCCAGCCGGGCCACCCAACGCTGTCCGTCGGCCAATACCTTCAGGGACGAATGTTGGTGTCGAGAACGGGTCACGTAGGCACGGCCTGCTGTGGGGTCTACGTCTATCGAGACCACGCTCAGTTCTGTGTCTGTGAGCACCGGCGTGTGGGTGAGCCCGTCGTAGACCTGGAGATAGCTGCCGTTGTTGGAGCCGGGCACGCCGTTGTTGAGGATGACGTAGAGAAGGTCCAACTGGGGGTCAACGGCCAGATTCACAGCGTAGGGATTGGGAGGGAAGCCGCTTGGCAGCGCGAAAGTGGAGTCCACTCTGCCCACCACGCTTTGAGCCTCAGGGTCGGCGACGTAGACGCCGCCCTGGATAATGTAGAGCACATTCGTCTTCGGGTCTACCACCGGCTTGCCCGTTTGGGGAATAAGGCCCAGGATGTGATGGGTCTGGCCATCCACGATCTGGATGCCCTGGCCATCGGGATCGCCGACGTAAACCCGATGGCGGACATCGTCAACGGCCAGGAGGCCACGACCGGGGACGACGGCCAGCTCTTCGTAGCTGGTGCTGTCGAAGACGTGGATCTGGTCGGCGCTATCGGTGACGTAGAGCCGCTGGGCGCGGGGACTGACGGCTGCGTCCACTACCTCGATGGCCGTTGGCACCAGCGCCATCGTCTCCTTCTGCTCCGTGTCTATCACGGCCACTCGATTGTCGTAGGTCAAGGAGAGATAGAGCCTCCCCGTGTGAGGGTCAAAAGCGATGCCCTCCACGCTGGTGGTCGGGCCTATCTGGTCCGCGATCTGCCCCGTAGCTCCGCTGACCACGATCACACCTGGCTCCTGGCTGGTCGTTCGCCCAACGTAGAGGCGATCCGCCGCCTCATCCACGGCCAGGACGCTCTTCTGGTATCGCTCGCCCACGACTAAGTTGGCGATGTGGTCGCCGCTGATTCCATCCAGCGTCAGGATTTCACTGGCCGCGTCGGTATTGAGGGCCACATAGAGGCGATGGGTGACGGTGTTGACCGCCAGGTCCTGGACACGGCCCCGCAACGGGAGGGTGGCCACTTTCTCCAGCGTGCTGGCGGTGAAGATGTCCAGGGCATCGGGAGAGGAACGGGCCAGGTAGAGGCGGTCGGCTGGCGGGTTGAGGGCCAGGGCACTCACGGCGGAACCGGGCGGCAGGCTGGCGCTGCGGAGCTCGTGGTAGTCGCTGGCATCCAGCAGACGGGCTGTTTCGCCATCGGCTACGTAGAGATGCTCTCTGTCTATAGCCACAACTTCTACGCCCTCAAGGGTAGCCAGCACCTGGTGAGTCCTTCCGTCTATGACCGATAGCGTCTTGTCCTCTCGGCTCACCGCGTAGACGCAATTGTCGGTCTCATCTACGGCCACCTCGTTGTAATCCCAGCCGCTCTGCCCCACGGGGATGGTAGCGATGATCTCATTGGCCGCCCCATCAATAACCGAAACGTTGCCTCGCTCTCCGGCGTCATCCCTCTCGTTGCGCACGTAGACGCGGCCCGTGGACGAGTTGACGGCTATCGCCCGCGGCAGGTAGCCGTTGCCCGTCGGCACCCCCAGCTCCAGCCTGATGACGACGGTGGGCCAGATTCCCTCGGGAGTGGGGGTGGGTTGAAGGGTAGGAGGCGGCTCCTTGGTTGCCGGTGGGATGACGGGTGTGGGGGTTGATGTCACCTTCTTGGTCAGCGTTGGGGTGGGTGGGACTGGAGTTCGTGTCGGTTTCTCGGTCGCCGTTGGGACGACGGGGAGAGGCGTTGGCGTAGCTTCGGTTGCCGTCGGTGTGGGAACCGGCGTCGCTTCCTCAGGGCGGCGGCAGGCTGAGAGCAATGCCAGTAACAGCAGACTCCATAAGATGGCTCTAGCTTTCATCAACTGTTCCCCTCCTGCTGATGGACTTATTTTACATGGGTCTGCTCTGTTTGGCAACTTTGGCTTGATGCGTGACGAGTCTCACACGCCACACGTTAAAGTTGCCAAGTTGGTTGATTTGTGGTAAGATAAGAACATGCAGAATCCAGGAGGAAAACGATGAAAACAAAGCTGCGAGCACTCGTGATCTTGATTTATCTGATTTCTCAATGGATGATGGGGGTGGGTTTGGCGGAGGGAGCAAACCCTACCGTGCACGTCGTTCGCAAGGGCGATACGCTCTACTCCGTGGCCCGCCAATATGGTACCACGGTGAGTGCCCTCGTTCAGGCCAATGGCCTGCCAAACTCCAATCGGATCTACGTTGGCCAGCAGTTGGTCGTGTCCGCATCTGGGACGGCTCAGCCAGCCGCCACGTCTGGGACCTACGTCGTCCAGCGCGGCGATACCCTCTTTTCCATCGCCTCCCGTTACGGTGTCTCAACCCAGGCTCTCGCCAGTGCCAATGGTATCTACAATCCCAACCTCATTCGCACAGGACAGAGCCTGGTGATCCCAGGTTCCGGGACGACCACGACATCTGACTCCTCTACCCCCTCTGATTCCTCTACATCGGCTTCTGTTCACGTGGTGCAGAGGGGCGAGAACCTGTACCGCATCGCCCTGAAATATGGCACGACAGTTTATGCCCTTGCCTCGACCAATAACCTGGCCAGCACTTCGCTGATCTATACGGGTCAGAGGCTCACCATTCCTGCCGGAGGTTCGGCTTCCTCGGCATCGGCGGCATCTTCATCTTCTGTCTCAGCTCCCACTGCTGGGAAATGGATTGATATCAAGCTGGTCAACCAGAGTCTGGTGGCCTACGAAGGACAGCGAGCCGTTTACTGGGCCACAGTCTCCACGGGCACGTCTCGGACACCCACGCCGAGGGGCAGCTTTCGTATCTACAGCAAACTTCGTTCGGGAACGATGGCTGGCCCCGGTTACTATCTTCCCAATGTCCCTTACATCATGAATTTCTACGGGGGCTACGCCATCCACGGCACCTACTGGCACAGCAACTTCGGCTGGCCCATGAGCCATGGCTGCGTCAACATGAGGATCAGCGATGCCCAATGGCTTTACAACTGGGCGCCTGTGGGCACTTTGGTAGTAGTAAGGTGAACAAGTAGATTTTCAAACTCCTCGGTAAACTCATAGCTGACTACCAGGCTGTGGCTGTTCCATTGACACGATCCCTCGCCCCTGATTACGATGCTCCCTCGCTTGAAAATGATTGAGAGAAGTCGGGTGATGATAACCCGCCTCAGTGATTGCCTGGTGCAGGCAGAGGACGGGTGAGAGCCTCCCATCCTTCTCTCACCTGTCCGGCCAGTCCGCCCGCCCATCGGTCCCGTATCGCGGGATCGTCGTACAGGTTGCCAATGAGGGTCAGGTAGTCGGCCTGTTGGGCGATTTGCTTGTCTGGCCGTAGGCTTTGGACCAGGGGAGCATAGAACCGCAGCCAGGTCTCCTCAATCTCCAGCACCACAGGCTCCAGGGTGTCCAGAAGGCACAGGATGGTGACCAGGTGGCGAGTGGCCGCGAACCCACGGCGGCCCCGTCGCCACTCCTGCAACGCCCAGCGGCTACATCGCTCCCGGTCCGCAGTCTCCAACCCGCCCAGCAGCGCCAACGCCTGGAGCGCTGCGGCGGTGTCGGCCAGGGTGGCGTGGGGATGCTCCGGGGAGCGGTAGCCACCATTGGGATCAGAGCAACTGGCGATCCATGCAACTTGGGAGGCGGTGTTCACGTCTTCCAACCAGCGATGGGCATGGTCTGGAGACCTGGCGCAGTGCTGCAACGTGCGCAGCGCGTCACGGGTGGCTTCCAAACGAGAGAAGCCTCCGGGCCAGAGACCGAACCCACCGTCGGGGTTTTGAGCAGCGAGGGCAAAGGCCACTGCTTCGTGGGGCATGGGGACTTGAGGATGAAAGCGCCGCCAGACCTGGGTCAGGTGCCAGATGTGGCGTTGGGTCAGCCGGTGGGGAGACCGCAACATCTTCGCCAGCGATGCAGGGGGCAGGGTCAGAGAGAGGGCAGCACCGGGCGGCGGGAGAAGGCGTTGGCCCAACGCTTCCTCGGCTCTGCAGAAGTGGGCTACTCGCCTCACGAACCCGATGTCCCTTGACCCAGCCCCTCCCCACGGGAACTGCGATTCCCGCCAGACCAGCAGGGAGAGCGAGAGGCCCAGGGCCAGGGTCATGATATTAAGGTCGTCACTGGTGAGGATGGCCTGCAATGCCGGCCAGTGGGAGGCGAGAGTTTCTAGCAGGAACAGGGTTAGCCCGCCGGGAAGCCAGACAGTTACCGCCAGGGCTGCGGGGGCTACGACCAGCGTCACAAAGAGGAAATAGGCACGCAGTGAACGGAACTCCCGCCGCCAGCCCCAGGCGGTCTCCCCGAAAGTGTAGACCACGAGGTACTGCTCCTCATGAGCGAAGCTGGCGGACACCTTCCGCAGCAAAGAGAGCGTGCCGAATCCTATGACGGGTAGGGAAACGATAGCGGTGGCCAGGAAGCCGATGTAGAAGATGCGGATCGCCAGGGCGAAGTAGCCAGCCACAGTGACTACGGCCAGCATGCCCATCCAGAGACCCTGGCCAAGCGTGATCTCCGCCGGAACGGGAGAGGTCTGGAGGTAAGCGATCAGCCAGGTCATGGGCAGGAGATACAAGCCAGCGGCGATGGGATATATCAGGGATAGCCGGCTGAAGAAGCTCAGAGTGTTCAGTAGCTCTCCAAGGGCAAAGGAGAGGGCCCGCCCGATCCCTGCCACCTCTCTCAACCCACCGATCAATC
>CAZQDO010000014.1:0-24751 GCA_964592085.1 uncultured Anaerolineae bacterium
TTGGAAGGGGCTGACTTGACAGGGGCCAATCTGGAGGAGGTCAACCTGGAAGGGGCTAACCTGAAGGAAGCCGCCATGCCCGATGGCTTTGAAGGCCCTGGCCGCAACGAAGGAGGATGACGTGCTACCACTGCGTGATTTCATACCCACCCGCCGTTTCCCCGTTCTGACAGTTAGCATCATCGTCGTCAACATCATAGCCTTCGCCTACGAGTTGCTGGCTGAGGCAGGGGGAACGCTGGAGCAGACCTTTTACACCATGGGCGTGGTGCCGTTCGAGGTGACTCACCATTTCGGCCCATCCGTCGCGTTCAGTTTCATAACCTCCATGTTTCTCCACGGGGGATTCATGCACATCATTGGCAATATGCTCTACCTGTGGATATTCGGTAATAACGTCGAGGACAGCATGGGGCGGGGGCGTTTCCTGGTTTTCTATTTGCTGACCGGCTCGGTAGCCTGCGCTGCCCAGGTGTTAGCCAATCCCAACTCTACTTCACCTACCATCGGAGCCAGCGGGGCCATAGCCGGCGTCCTGGGAGCCTACATTGTTCTCTTTCCCAATGCTCGAGTCCAGACGCTGATCTTCCTGGGTTACTTTGCGCGCATGGCCCAACTGCCGGCGCTGCTGGTGCTTGGGTTCTGGTTTGTGTTGCAGCTTTTCAATGGTTTGATGTCATTCGGAATAACGCAGATGGGCGGCGTGGCCTGGTTTGCTCACGTCGGCGGCTTCGTCGCAGGATTATTGCTGGTGCGCTTGTTCACGCTGGGACGTCGCCGAGACCGCTGGGACGAGGGGTACAGGTGACGGACAAATACTAAAATCAAGAAAGGAGGATCATGACCAACCAAGAGGAATGGGAAGATATCGGCCTTAGAATTGAAGCGAATATCCGGAGGGCGGTCGGCAAATTGGCCGGCGCCGAGCCGACCGACGATTGGGACACTATCGGCAAGAGAATCGAGGGCAAGATCAAGGCCGAGTTGGCTGATTTGGCGGGGACTGAGCCTGATGCCGATTGGAAAGAGATCGGGGAGCGTCTGGAAGGCCACACCAAGGGAGCCGTCGGCAGGTGGGCTGGTGCTGAGCCAGAGGACGACTGGGACACCGTTGGTCAGAAAATGGAGACCAAAGTCAGAGCTGAGGTGGCAAAGTCGTCCGGTGCTGAGGAGGAGGCAGACTGGGAACAGATCGGTGAGCACATTGAGAGCAAGGTGAAGGCCGGCGTTGGCCAGTGGGCGGGCGCTGAGCCAGAGGACGACTGGGACACCATCGGACGGAAAATGGAGTCCAAGATCAAGGGCGCTTTGCGTGGCTGGCTGAACGAAGAGAAACCAGCGGAGCAAGACCAGAGCTAGCCGAAACGGCCGGTGATGTAGTCCTCGGTGCGCTTGTCGCGGGGGTTGGTGAAGATCTGTTGGCCCATCCTGTGCTCGATCAGTTCCCCTGTGAGGAAGAAGGCGGCCTGGTCCGCTACCCGTGCCGCTTGCTGGACGGAATGGGGCACGATGACGATGGTGTAGTCCTTTTTGAGTTGCTGCAGTGACCCCTCGACCTTGGCTGTGGAAATGGGGTCCAGGCCAGAGGTAGGGGCATCTAGGAGGATGACCTCCGGCTCCAGGGCCAGAACACGAGCGATGCATAGTCGTTGCTGCTGACCGCCGGACAGGGCCGCGGCCGGCTCATTGAGACGATCTTTCACTTCGTCCCACAGGGCCGCCTGACGCAGAGTGCGTTCTACGATTGCGTCCAGGCGGCCTTTGTCGTGCAGGCCGCTGAGCCGGGGACCGTAGGTGATGTTGTTACGGATGCTGCCGGGCAGGGGAATGGGCAAAGCGAAGACCATCCCCACTCGACGCCGCAGGGCGACCACGTCCACGCCGGGGGCATAGATGTCCTCTCCATCCAGGAGCACCTGGCCGTCAATCAGAACATCATCAATGAGGTCGTTGAGGCGGTTGAGGGTCCGCAGGAGCGTGGAGCGCCCACTGTGAGCTGGGCCGAAGATGGCCAGGATCTCGTTGGCGTAGATGGGCAAGGTGACGTCGTTCAAGGCGCGGTGGCTATCGTAATAAACGCTGAGGTCGTTGACCTGAATTTTGACGGGTTTCATCATAGGAACTCACCACTGCCTCTTCCGCCGGAAGTAGCTGCGGATGATGGTCGCTGTCACCTCCAGGGAAAGGACAAGGACCAGCAGCACCAGCGCGGTGCCATACTGAACGCTTAGCGGCATCCCCGGCACCTGAGTGGAGATGACATAAAGGTGATAGGGGAGGGTCATGGTCTGGTCAAAGATGGAATGGGGCAGGCGGGGCAAATAGAAGGCGGCCACGGTGAACAGGATAGGCGCTGTCTCGCCCGCCGCGCGCTCCAGGCCCAGGATGACGCCGGTGATGATGCCCGGCAGCGATTGGGGAAGTACCACTTCCCGCACCGTCTGCCACCTGGTGCCGCCTAGTGAGATGCTGACCACCCGGAACGACTGCGGCACAGCCAGGATGGCTTCCTCAGCCGTGCTGATCACCACCGGCAGGGTCATCAGCCCCAGCGTGAGGGAGCCGGCCACGATGGAGGTGCCGAACTTCAAAAAGAGCACGAACATCCCCAGCCCGAAGAGGCCGTAGACCACCGAGGGGATGCCCGCCAGGTTGATGATGGCCAGGCGAATGGCGCGGGTCAGCCAGTTATCGCGGGCGTATTCGGCCAGGTAGATGGCTGCACCCACGCCCAGGGGGATGGCGGCGATGGCGGTGCCAAACGTCAGCACCACCGTGCCGATGACGGCTGGCAGTATCCCACCCTCGCGCATCCCGCTGCGGGGGAAGCCGCTGATGAACTCCCAATTGATGGCCCCTATCCCCTGGGCAATGATGTAGACCACGACCAGGACGATGGGTATGACCACGACGATGGCCAGTATAGTGAGGATGGCGAAAGCGATCTTTTGTGCGGTTTGTCGAGACATGGGAGGTTCTCCGATAAGTGAGTGATACTTTTGTGCATTAGCTTAATCTGATGTATAATATAGCCATATCATCAATGGAGAGGGTATCAGCATGAGAACTTTAGCTAAGAAGCCGATTCAAATCTACCTTGAGCCTGCGCAAGATAAGGCCCTGCGGGTACTGTCGCAAAGAGAAGGCATCTCTCTCGCTGAACTCATTCGCCGTACCATTGACCACTACCTGGCGGATTTGCCCGTAGAGGAGGACCCCGCCTTGCAAGTGATCGGGCTGGGTCGCTCGGGTCGAGAGGATATGGCCTCGAAGCATGATGATTATCTCGCTGCCCTTGCCAGGGAGGAGAACCTTTGATGGCCAGGGAGCTATTTGTGGACACCGGGGCCTGGGTAGCTCTGGCTGACCAGGATGACAAATACCACGAGAGGGCGGCCAGAGAGTATCCCGATCTGCTGAAATGCTATCGCCGACTCGTTACCACAAACCTGGTCGTAGCCGAAGTGTACATCATCCTGCGCAAAGCGTTGGGCCATACTGCAGCCATCACCTTCCTGGAGAGCATCAGAAGCAGCCCTCGAATCGAGAAGGTTCAATCCGCAGAGAGGGTAGAGACAGAGGCCGAAGACATCCTCCGCCGCTACAGCGATCAGGACTTCAGCTACACCGATGCGGTGAGCTTTGCCCTCATGCGTCAGAGAGGCATTGATACCGCTTTTACTTTCGATAAGCATTTCTCCATCGCCGGTTTCTCAATGATGCCTGCCTGATTCCTCCCTTCGTTTTATCCCAACAATCTCTTCCCCCGCCTGGAACCTCCACGGATGACCACCATTGAAGCTATGGCGTTCACAATGAAGGTCATCAGGAACAGGATGATGCCCACGGCGAACAGCACGTGATAGTGGGTGCTACCCTGGGCCACCTCGCCCATCTCGGCGGCGATGGTGGCCGTCATGGTGCGCACCGGCTTGAAGTAGGCGTCCAGTCCCAGCGGCAAGCGCGCCGCATTGCCTGTGACCATCATCACGGTCATGGTTTCCCCAATGGCCCGCCCAATGCCCAGCATCACGGCGATGATGATGCCCGAACGCGCGGCAGGGATCACCACTCGCCAGATGGTCTGCCAGTGGGTGGCCCCTAGCGCCAGGGCCGCGTCGCGATAGTCCTTGGGAACGGCGTCAATGGCATCCTCGGCCACACTGATGATGGTGGGCAAGGCCATGTAGGCCAGCATCATCGAGCCGGTGAAGGCGGTGAGTCCGGTGGGGGCGCCGAGGTGCTCTCGCACCAGAGGGGCGATGGCGATCATGCCCAGGAAGCCCAGCACCACCGAGGGGATGCCGGCCAGTACCTCAATCACCGGCTTGAGGATTTCGCGGGCCCAATCGGGGGCGATCTCTCCGATGAATATCGCGGTGGCCAAACCGAGAGGCACGGAGATGGCCACTGCTCCTATTGTGACCACCAGGGAACCCAGGATCAAGGGCAAGGTGCCGTAGATGTCGAAGATGGGGTACCAGCGCTTGCCAAACAGGTTGCTCAGTGGAACGCTGGTGAAGGCCGGGGCTCCCTCGCGGATGAGGAAGAAGAAAATGAGTACCACGAAGACGATGGCCGAAATGCCTGCCGTCCGGATCAGGCTCTCGACGGCGAATTCGGCAAGGTTGAACCTTTTAGCTCTTTTCTCTTTGCCAGCTTTAGTGGTCATGTGCACTTTCCGATAAGAACAGCGGATCGGCAGGATTTACGGATCGGTTCACGTTTGTCAGAGTCACGAGAAATGTCCCATATATCAGCCAATCCTGCGCATCTTGTTCTGTGTCCGTGTTACCACCCCTCGTAGTGTACCTTGCTCTCTGCGTACTGTGTTCGGGGCGCTTTGCTCTCGGCAGGATGGCCAACGGGCACCAGGCAGAGGACGCGGATTTTGTCCGGAATGGCCAGGACTCGACGAACGTGAGCCTCCCTATCCGTGCCAGGATAGATGCCCACCCAGACGGCTCCCAGACCCAGGGCTGTGACCGCCAGGAGCAAGTTCTCCGTGGCTGCGCTGGCGTCTGCGATCCAGTGGTGGGAGGCGCGCTCGTTGCCGCAGATCACGAACACTACCGCAGCGTCGGCGGCCATGTGGCTCCAGGTGTGGGTCTGGGCCAGTTGCCTCTTGAGGTCGGGGTCCCTGACGACCACGAACTCCCAGGACTGAATATTGCTGGCCGAGGGTGCGGCCATGGCTGCCTCCAGAAGCTGCTGTATCTGCTCGTCTGTCACCGCTTGATCGGTGTACTTGCGAATGCTGCGGCGTTTCTTGATCATGTCTAACATGTCAGTCTCGTTCATGATCTCTTCTCCTATTCGATTATTGCAGAGGCACAAAGCCCAGCTCTTCGACGATCGCCTGTCCCTCCGTGCTGGTGATCCAGTCCAGATACTCGCGGATGATGCCAGTGGGCTGGCCGCTGGTGTACATGTACAGGGCACGGGCGATGGGGTAGCTGCCGTCCTTCACCGTCTCGATGCTGGGTGGGACGTAGGGCTCGCCAGCATTGCGGGCCACTTCGATCGTTTTTTGATCCGGTGTCACGTAGCCCAGGCCGTCGTAGCCGATGGCGTTGGGATTCTGGCGTACTTCAGTGCTGATGCCTTCTGAGGAGGGCATCAGGAGGGTGTCGGGGGAGAAAAGGCTCGGATTGTCTTCCTCCCCCTTGCGCACCACCTGCTCCAGAAAGTAGATGTGGGTGCCTGAATTCGATTCGCGCGAGAGCAGGACGATGGGGCGATCGTCTCCGCCTACTTTGTGCCAATTGGTGATCTTGCCAGTGAAAATGTCCGAGAGCTGGTCAATGGTCAAGGCACTGACGGGATTGGTCGGGTTGACCACCACGGCGATAGCGTCTCCGGCTACGATGTGCTCCACCGGCTCAATGCCATTGGCCTGTGCCCTCTCTACTTCTTCGGACTTCATGGCCCGCGAGGCGTTGGCGACGTCAACCGTGCCATTGATCAGGGCTGCGATGCCCGTGCCAGAGCCGCCCCCGGTGACTGAGATGCGCACCTCAGAGTGCTGGGCAGTGTAGGCTTCAGCCCAGGCCAGCGCCATGTTGACGATGGTGTCCGAGCCTTTGTTGACGATGGTCTGCATTGCTTGCCGCGGCTCAAGCGTTCCTGAGGAAGATGTCGTCGACCTGCCGCAGCCAGGCAACACATTCAAGACTACCAACATGGCTATTGTCATCAATACGCGAGTCGCTGCAATTGCCTTGTCCATGCGCTCCAATCCACTGTCCTCTGGTTAACCGAGCCGGATGAATTATATCACCGACCTTCAGAGCCGTCAAACCGGCTTTTGTATTATCGGCCGTTTTCTGGTAAAATATGGTGAGCATGACTGGACTTGCTGTGCTGGGGAGAAGTTGAATGGCCAGGATGGAGGTCTTGAACCTCGATTTCTATTACAGTGACTTCAAGGCTCTGAAGAACATCACCTTGCAGATTCTGGAGCACCAGATCACGGCTCTGATCGGTCCTTCTGGTTGTGGGAAGTCCACTTTTTTGCGCTGTCTCAATCGCATGAACGATACTATTCCTGGGACTCGCCAGGAGGGCAAGGTTTTGTTGGATGGCAACAACATCTACGAGCTAGACGTGGACGTGGTGGAGCTGCGACATAGGGTGGGTATGGTCTTTCAGCGCCCCAATCCCTTTCCCCAGTCAGTCTACGACAACGTGGCCTTTGGCCCGCGAGTGCTGGGGCTGCGAAGTCGAGGAGATCTCGACGATTGGGTGGAGCATAGCCTGAGGAGGGCGGCTTTGTGGGGCGAGGTCAAGGACCGGTTGAGACATTCGGCGATGGACCTGGACGGGGGACAGCAGCAGCGGCTATGCATCGCCCGTGTGCTGGCCGTGGAGCCGGAGGTCATCCTGATGGACGAGCCATGCTCCGCTCTCGACCCCGTTGCCACCCTGAAGGTCGAGGAGTTGATGCAAGACCTGAAAAAGAACTACACCATCGTCATCGTCACCCACAACATGCAGCAGGCCGCTCGCGCGTCGGACTGGACGGGTTTTTTCTGGTTGGGTGAGTTGGTGGAGTATGGCCTCACCAGCCAGATATTCACCCGTCCCAGGGAGAAACGCACCGAGGATTATATCACTGGTCGGTTAGGGTAGTCTGGAGTGGAGAAACCAGGTTTTTCACTTAGAAGTCTTCCCGGAATATCAAAGATGCCAGCCATCACGCACGTTTTGGAAGCAAAGGGCTCAAAAACCTGGTTTCTGGCAGGGGGGGAGTAAATGCCGTTGAAGGTTCCGAGTCGTCGTAACGAGAAGCTATCGCAGTTGCTGGTGCGAATCAATGAGGATCTGGAGCTGCAGCAGTTGTGGAAGTGCGCCAACATCAACGCGGTAGATCGCGCAGGCATGAGCGATCATGGGGAGGTGCACATCCAGATCGCGGCCAACGCTGCGCTGAAGATGCTGCGGCTGCTGGCCGATGCCGGGGTGGATACCAATGTCGTCAAGGACCACGGCTTGACATACGAAGACGCTGAGGTCATCGTCGTGCTGGCTGCCTGTCTCCACGACGTGGGGATGGCCATCCATCGCGACAACCACGAGCAGTACAGTTTGATGCTGGCTGCGCCCAAGGCGCGGGAGTTGTTGGTCAGCCTCTACCAGGAGCCGGAGCGAACGATCGTGGTCTCTGAGGTGCTCCACGCTGTCATCGCTCACCATTGGGACACCTCCTGTAATACCATTGAGGCGGGGGTCATCAAAGTGGCCGATGCCCTGGACCTGACCCAGGGGCGGTCGCGGATTCCCTTCGAGGCCGGTCAGACCAACATTCACTCCGTCTCGGCCATGGCTATTGACAGCGTGGCCCTGGAAAAGGGCGAGACGGCTCCCATCCGGGTGGTGATCACCATGAGCAACTCCGCTGGCATCTTCCAGGTGGATGAGCTCCTGAAGCGGAAGCTCAAGAACTCCTCTATCGCTCCTTACGTTCAGGTGATGGCGCGGATCGAAGGCGAGACGGAGAAGCGGCTGGTGGAGTTCTACAGTATTGCCCAGGAGCCGCAACGAGAGGAGGTGATCTCATAACATAACTGAGTAGCAAGTGGTTCATATCTGTAATCGCGGTTCAATTCACATTCTACTTAAAGGAGGAACTAACTATGCTTACCGATCGTATTATTGGTGCGTTCACGTTCCGCAGCGGAGTTTACAAGGAGGTCGAGGAGGATACCTCATTCACCACCACCGCCTGGCTTATAGTGGTAGTGGTTGCGTTCCTCGAAAACCTCGGGTCAAATGCGTCCGACAACGTGGGCACTTGGCTCATCGGGGCCGTGGTTGGCACGATTGGTGCGGTCATCGCTTTTGCCGTGGGTGCCTTCGTCGTCAACTGGGTGGGACGCACGGTCTTCAACGCCGATGTCACCTTCAATGAGCTGGTGCGGACTCTGGGTCTGGCCTACGTTTGGCATATCGTGGGGGTCGTTGGAGTTCTGACTGCCTTCTCCGATGGTCTAGCTTGCCTGTTGGCACCAGCCGTCTTTGTCGCCTGGATTGTAGGATTGATCGCCTCGTTCATGGCGACGAAGGAGGCCCTGGACCTGGAGACGGTGCAGACCATCGCCACCGTCATCCTGGGCTGGGTCGCCATGATTGTGGTCACGGTGCTTATCGGAATGGTGCTGGGCTTGATGGGCCTGACGGTTGCCGTATTGGGTGGGGTTTTGAGCGGGCTCATCGGAGGGTAGCGGAACTGGCCTGATCCCCAAACTGTCCCATGATCGGCGTAGGCAAAGTAATGGCGGGGTGGCTATCTTATAGCCACCCCGTCGCATTTTACATAGTCCGCACTTTGTGCTAAACTTTGAGCAGAATTAGGGGCATAAGGAGGAAGGGATGCGAACTTTGCGGATAGGGCTGGCGCAGATCAACCCCACGGTTGGGGACTTGTCGGGCAACGTGCGAAAAATCATGGACTACATTGGCCGGGCAAGGGAGCTGGGCGTGGACCTGGTCGCCTTCCCGGAGCTGGCCATCACCGGCTATCCCCCCGAAGACCTCCTGCTCAAGCCCGACTTCATCGAGGCCAACTTGGACTGCCTGCAACAAATTGTCGAGAGTACTCGTTCCATCACCGCTGTGGTGGGCTTCGTTGACAGCGCCGACGACATCTACAACGCCGCTGCCATCATTCACGATGGCGCTCTGGCTGGGGTGTATCACAAGATGTACCTTCCCAACTACGGCGTCTTCGACGAGGATCGCTACTTCCAGGCCGGCACCGACTATCCGGTCTTTGTGCTTCCGGGAACCAGCATCGGCATCAACATCTGCGAGGACATCTGGTATCCGGCTGGCCCCGGCGAAGTGCAGGCCCTGGCGGGAGGCGCCGAGGTCATTGTCAGCATCTCGGCTTCCCCCTATTATGCTGGGAAGGGGCTGGCCAGGGAGAGGATGCTGGCCACCCGTGCTGCCGACAACGTGGCCATGGTAGCCTTCTGCAACCTGGTGGGCGGCCAGGACGAGTTGGTCTTCGATGGCAACAGCGTCATCTTCGATGAACGGGGCGAGCTAGTGGTGCGGGGCAAACAGTTCGAGGAGGATCTGATCGTGGCTGACCTGGACGTGGGCAGCGTCTTTCGCCAGCGGCTTCACGACCCCAGGCGCCGCAAGGAGAAGTTGGCTGCCGATGTCGGGAGGGTGAGCAGGATAGCGCTGCCGGAGGTGGAGTCCAGAGGGGAGAAACCGCCTCTGCCCGCGAGGAGAATGGAAAGGCTGGATCCCCTGGCGGAGATCTACCAGGCCCTGGTGCTGGGCACGCGGGACTACGTCCACAAGAACGGCTTTCAGAAGGTCGTCATCGGGCTGTCCGGGGGCATTGACTCGTCTTTAACGGCAGCCATTGCTGTTGATGCCCTGGGCAAGGAGAACGTGGTGGGCGTTTTTATGCCCTCCCGCTATTCGTCCGAGGAAAGCCGCGTGGACGCCGGGAAACTGGCGGAGAACCTGGGCATTCGCTTCCTGAGCATCCCCATTGACGACACCTTCCAGGCCTATCTCGACATGCTGTCCGCCCCCTTCGCGGGGGTGGAGCCCGACGTGACCGAGGAGAACGTCCAGGCCCGCATCAGGGGGAACATCCTCATGGCCTTGTCCAACAAGTTCGGCTGGCTGGTGCTGACGACGGGGAACAAGAGCGAGGTCAGCGTGGGCTACTGCACCCTCTATGGCGACATGGCGGGTGGCTTCGCCGTCGTCAAGGACGTGCCCAAGGCACTGGTCTACCAACTGGCTGGGCACGTGAACGGCTCGGCGGGGCGTGAGGTTATCCCCCGCAGGGTGTTCGAGAAGGCTCCCACGGCTGAGCTGCGACCGGATCAGAGGGATGAGGATACCCTGGGGCCCTACGCCACCCTCGACCCCATCCTGCATGCCTACGTGGAGGAGGACCGCGGCCTGGACGAAATCGTGGCCCTGGGCTTCGACGAGGCCACTGTGCGCCGCGTCATCGGCATGGTAGACCGCAACGAGTACAAGCGCCGCCAGGCCCCGCCGGGAGTGAAGATCACCCCTCGCGCCTTCGGCAAAGATCGGCGGCTGCCGATCACCAACCAATACAGGTGACAGACTTCCGAAGTCTCAAAGACTTCGGAAGTCTTAAGGTGAAGGCTATGGGAGAGCTCCAGCGTAGACTGGAACAAAAGACAGCCCAGTTGAGTGCCCTGCGTGAGATCAGCCGCGCCATCCAGGCCGCCTGGGACCTGGATACCACCCTCGACCTCATCACCCGCAAGACAGCCGAGGTGATGGCCATGAATTCCTGCTCCATCTACCTGCGCCCCCCCTCTTTCCCCCCCAAAGTTGGGGGGGAGGAAGATCTCGTCTTGAGGGCCACCACCGGGCTCGCTTCTGAGGCCATCGGAAGGGTGAAGCTGGGATGGGGGGAGGGGATCACTGGCTGGGCGGCCAGGGAAGGGAAGCCGGTGGGTGTGCGAGACGCCGTCAACGATCCCCGCTTCAAGTATCTGCCCGAGACCAGAGAGCTGAATTTCAAGTCGCTTTTGGCCGTGCCGCTGGTCAACCAGGGCAGGGTGATCGGGGCTATGAATGTGCAAACCACCGAGTTCCACGACTACAGCGAAGAGGAGGTGGAGCTGCTCTCGCTCATAGGGGACCTGGCGGCGGGGGCGCTGGAGAAAGCCATGCTCTACGAGGGCATGAGGGAGAGGATCGCGGAGCTCTCCACCCTGGTGGAGGTGAGCAAGGCCGTCACCTCGCCCCTTTATCTGGACGAGATGCTGAATCTCGTGGTGGAGATGGCGGCGAGGATCATGAACGCCAGGCTGTGCTCCCTCATGCTCCTCAATGAGGAGAAGGAGGAGCTGATCATCAGGGCCACCCAGACCCCAAGCGAGGAATATCTCAACAAGCCGCCGCTGAAAGTGGGGGAGGGCATTGTCGGCATGGTGGCTCAGAACGGCGCTCCCCTGGCTGTCCTCGACGTCCGGGAGGACCCTCGCTATCACTATGCTGACCTCGCCCGCAGGGAGGGACTGTGCTCCCTGCTCTGTGTCCCTTTGAAGGTGCAAGATAGAGTGATCGGCGTCTTCAACTGCTACACCGCAGCTCCCCATCGTTTCAGTCAAGAGGAAGTGGCGCTGTTCTCCACCCTGGCGAATCAGACCGCCCTGGCCATTGAGAACGCCCGCCTGGTGACCAATGCGGCGGTGATCAGGGAGATGCACCATCGGGTCAAGAACAACCTCCAGACCATCGCCATGTTGCTCAGGTTGCAAATGAGCGAGCAGGCCGCTCCGATCAAAGAGGTGTTGAGCGAGGCCATCAACCGCATCCTGAGCATCGCCGTCGTCCACGACATCCTGTCTCAGGAGGGTTTCCGCCTGGTTGACGTCAGGGAGATGATCGAGCGGCTGGCCCAGACCATCGCCCAGAACATGTTGAGCCCGGATAAGGACATCGGCGTCTCGGTGCGGGGGGAAGGGGTGGTGTTGTCGGCACAGCAGGCCACCGCCCTGGCGCTAGCGGTCAACGAGCTGGTTCAAAACGCCATCGAGCACGCTTTCGTAGGGAAGAGCCAGGGAGCCATCACGATCAGCCTGGCCAGGAGCCGGGATCGCCTGACCGTCGAGGTGCAGGACGATGGAGTGGGCTTACCCGCTGACTTCGCTGTGCGTCCCCACAGCCTGGGGTTGCAGATCGTACGGACCCTGGTGGAAGAGGATCTGAAGGGCCATTTCGCTGTAGCCGGCGAGAAGGGCACCAAAGCTGTGATTCAAATCCCAATGATCCAATGACGTAGGCTCGTAAGTTCGTAAACTCGTGGACTCGTAGCCTCAGTAGATAGAAGATTACTAGCAGAGGCGGCTCCCACGCCGCCGGTCCGCGGGCATGGGAGCCCGCTCTGCTCCGAGATTTCCATCTACTGAGACTTATTGACCATCATCACTGATCGCACAGGGAGGGAGACTTGCGCGTCCTGATCGCAGATGATGAGGCCGTCATCAGGATGGGCCTCAGGAGGATTTTGGAAGAGATGGGGCATCGGGTGGTGGGGGTGGCCGCTGACGGGATACGAGCTGTTGAGCTGGCCCGCCAGACCCGCCCGGACCTGGCCATTCTGGACATCAAGATGCCGGGGATGGATGGCCTGGAGGCAGCGCGACTGATCACCGCGGAGCGGCCCATGCCCATCTTGATCCTCACCGCCTACAGCGATCGGGAGCTGGTGGAGCGGGCGAAGGAGGTCGCTGTCCTGGCCTATTTGGTGAAGCCTATCAAAGACCCTGAGCTGGCTGCCGCCATCGAGATCGCTGTGGCCAGATTCGAGGAGTGGCAAGAGTTGGAGGGGGAGGCGAAGAGCCTCCAGGAGGCTTTGGCGATGCGCCAGGTGGTAGATCAAGCCAGGCGCGTCCTCATGGAGCGCTACGGCCTGACTGAGGGGGAGGCCTTCACCAGGATCCACCGCCAGAGCAGGCAAAGCCGAAGGCCGATGCGAGAGGTGGCTGAGGAGATCCTGCGGGAGGAGTAGCTGCTTGAGTTTTTGGAGGTCTCGTGGTATAATGTTGATGGTTAAACCAAGGCAGACCAGGTAATGGGTAATCGTTCGAGCACGAAAACGCACGATCTGCGTGAGACATCGCAAAAACGCATCGCGAGTTGTTGTTATGCCATGGGGGGCTCAGATGAGCGATATCGACGAAGAAATCAAACAATATAATGAGCAACTACTGAGAGCTCGACAACTTGGTGACATAGAACGGGAAGGCGATATTCTTTTCAATCTGGGGATTATTCACTCAACGATCCGAGGCAAGATTGACATTGCCAAAGCTATTGAGTACCACAGACAAGCGATAGGAATCTTCCGCCAGCAGCGAGATTGGTTTTCCTATTATCGAGCCTCCCATAGCCTGGGAGCAATCTACGAGCTTGTTCTTCGCGATTTGCAGACAGCATTAATACTACAACCGCAGCTGCTTGAATTGTCATTCTGAGTGACCAAAGGGAGCGAAGAATCTCATTGTTGCGCTGCCTTTTCAAGTCGAGAAAACGAGATTCTTCGGCGCTTCAGCCGCTTCGCTTCCTTCGCTCCTCAGAATGACAAAGTGCGGTTGTAGTATTAAGGGTTTATGAGACTGCAATTCGACAAGGCGGCTCCGTGCTATCTGGTTCTAGGGAGGAGAGGCAGAAGAAGGACATATTGCACAGCATTTCAAGAGTGAAAGCAGACTTGGGTCTTGCCGAGTGGTAAATTCCCCGTTTTGTGGAATCTCACAGAACTTTAGGTTCCGCTAACTTGGTCGCGGTAACCGCTGTTTGCGGAGGCGAGGCTGTCTGAAGAGGCCGGTGCGAGAAAAGTACACGCCGGGATCTGTGCGGGGGCGGTTGGGTAACTGGCTGTCCTACCGCGATGGCGGCCTGGTATCCCGTCAACTGTGCATGTTGAGGGTGAAGGCAATACCACATTGGACATCATATACCGATTGCAAGGTCTTGAGTTTGAATGGGATGAAGACAAGGCCCGACGTAACGTAGAAAAGCATGGGGTGACGTTTGAGGAGGCGGCTGAAGCGTTCTTTGACCCCTTCTATCAAACGGGTGATGCTTCGGTGAACGATGAGTTGCGCGACTTCGTCCTGGGTTATTCGTTGGCGCAACGCCTACTGTTGGTAATCTACACCGAGCGTGGTGAACGTACCCGGCTCATCTCTGCTCGGCCTGCCACTCGTGCTGAGAGGAAGTTGTATGAAGAAGCCTGAAGAAGAACTCAAACTGCACCTTCGTCCACGTGCCGTCGAAGCGGTATCTATCGAGATTCCCACGGACACGTTGGCAGCGCTCAAGAAAGTCGCGTGCAGCCGCGATATGTCTTACCAAGCCTTGCTCAAGTTGTACATTGGGCAAGGGCTGCGCCAGGATTTGGCACAACTGTTTGCGGAGCAGGTACTGGAAACGACGGCCCAAGTTCTCACGCGGCACATTCCATCCACAGAGCAGGTCTCAGCGATCATGCACGAGATCCGCGTTGGCGCGGTGGGGTAACAGTTCGCTGGGTCTGGCGGCGTACAAGGCTACAGTACATCTTTAGCGGGAAAAGGGCCACATAACACCCACTGGTGTGTCCTGAAAGCTGCCAACGGCTAGCCGGTGGAAGTCCGGTCGCGACTTCGACAAGCTCAGTCCAGGGGTAACCGCTGTTTGCGGAGGTGGGGCTGTCTGGAGAGCCAGTGCGAGAAAAACCGCACGCGGGGGTCTGAGCGGGGGCGGTTGGGTAACTGGCTATCCTACCGCGATGTGCGCTCCATCGCTGCCACGAGGCGGTCTATTCTGGCATAATGTGACTGTAGAATCAATTCAGCCAGGAGAGCAGAGTGTATGACCGCGTTTTGAAGCGAATGAGGGAGAGAGTCCGTACCTGTCAGTACGTGATGACCCTACACGCTGAAGAAGAAATGGACGATGACAACTTATCCATTTTTGACGTCGAGCGTGGCATTCTCACTGGCAGAATCGTTGGGCGGCAGAAAGATCGCGTCACAGCAGAGTGGAAGTACCTTATTGAAGGCGCAACCGTTGCAGGCAATTTGATAGGTGTGGTTGCCAAACTGAGTATCACAGGCAAGCTGGTAATCATTACGGTGTACCTGGTGTGATAGCAGGAAAAGCGATGATATGTGATATTTGTGGTGAAGAAGGTACTCGCGTTCGTCACGTGACCCGCAGCTACGGCAAAGGTGAGAATTTGCTGGTCATCGAGAACGTTCCGGTTGTCAGTTGTCCGCACTGTGGGGAGAGTTATCTAACAGCCGAAACGCTGCACGAGATTGAACGCATCAAACTGCACCGGCAGAGTTTTGCGCAAGAACGCCCTGTGTCTGTAGCAGCCTTTGCTTAGCGCCTCTTGTCTTTTATCATCCAGGGCGCGTTGACAGTTTGCTGGTGTGTTCTGAAAGCTGTTAACAGCTAACCGGCGGAAGCCCGGTCGTGACTTCGACAAGCTCAGTCCAGGGGTAACCGCTGTTTGCGGAGGTGGGGCTGTCTGGAGTGCCCGGCGCGAGAAAACCCTTTGGCGGGCGATAGCTGCTTGATGTACAACATTGGATTCACATCCGATGGTGACGCCGACTTGGCCCGTTTGGACACACCGATAGCGCAGCGCGTGCTCAGGAAGTTGCGCTGGCTGGCCGAGAACTTTGACGTCATCAAATCAAGGTTCAGTCACGCCGGTAACCATCCATGCCACAACACGCCGGCAAATCAACTTCCGGCTCAAGACGGGGAGGTTTATCTGCCAATGAATAAGACACGCATGATGTACTTCGAGGAAGATGATGTATTGCATCTGGCAATTTCGGATGAACCAGAAGCTGGCAGTGTCGAACTTGGCCCCAACATCACGGTTGAGTTGAATGACCAAGGTGAAATGATCGGCATTGAGATTTTGGAGGCCAGCCGCTTCATTCGGGATTCAATTATGGAATCGGTGCAGGCAAGGGTGCTGCGTGTTCCTGAGTTTCAACCTGCTTGATGATTCGGTGACACTCATTTAGCCTGTTTGGAGATTTGCAGTTAGGTACAGCGCCGTACCTTTGACATAAGGGCCACGAAGCCCTTAGACAGGAATTCTTTTCGAGTCCCTGTCTGAGGGCTTCTTTTGTTTTGGAGGAAACAAAGTCTATGATTGGCAAATACCACATTGAAACCAGACCCGCTCGCCTCTCTGCTTATCCGGCCAAGTTCCGACTGGGAGAGGAAGACGAATACGTGAAGTATGGCCACGACTGGCGTATGCCTGGCCGACGGGGTGGCGATCCTTACTGGAGGCCGGAGATCATCACCCAGATTTGGTACCAGGCGGAGACGGGGAAGATACCCATCTCAGGTGCTGGCTACGGTGGGGCCTTCGCCGGAGAGGGCTTCGACGGCCTGTGGCTGGATATGTCGGAGATCGTGCGCCCTACCCGCGACGGCATTCACGGCAGGGAGTACATCTCCACGGCCATTGACCTGGGGAGAAAACCCTCCATGCTGAAGTTTGATGCCTCCGGGCGATTGGCCTTCCAACTGCCACCGCTTCTGGAGATCCCCATACCCATTCTCTTCAATCCTCTGCCCCTGCCCACGCCGGGGCGGGGGGCCAGGCTCGCCGTAGCCAAGGCCGCGGCCCACCTGGGCACCTTTGCTTTTGTGGAAGCGGAGGAGTGGGACGATGACCTCCTGCCCTTTGCTGATCACATCACCCCTCGCCTTTCCAACCTCCGACCCTTCGGCTGGACTCAGGGCAGGCCTCTAACCTCCAGTTTCCAACTGGTAGAGCTCGATTGCGAGGAGGATGAGACTATCGCCCTTTGGGAGAGGACAAAGGCCCTGAGGCCGGAAGCAGTCGTTTCCATCCGGTTGCCCCTGACCGCTGGAGTGGAGAGGGAGGTGGAAAGCCTGGTGCGGGCTGGGGTCGAGATCATCCACCTCTACGCCGACGACTACGGCCGTGAGCTGAACGGTCACGGCAACCCTCGACACCTCACGGAGGCCCTGCGAGCGGTGCACGACCACCTTGTGGAGCTGGGCCTGCGAGATGAGGTCACTCTGCTGGTGAGCGGAGGCATTGCCGCCGCTGAGCACGTCCCCAAGGCCATCGCCTGCGGGGCCGATGGGGTTGCCGTGGACTTTTCCCTTCTCGTCGCCATGGGATGCGCACTGTGGGCGGATGAGCGCCATCCGTGCCCGGTGCAGGGTGTCGAAGTGGATCCCGACTGGGGAGCTCAGCGCATCGTGAATCTCATGGCTGCCTGGCGTGATCAACTGCTGGAGGTGCTGGGGGCTATGGGGATGCGCGACGTGCGCCGTCTGCGTGGAGAGACGGGCCGGGCTATTTTCTACCAAGAGGAGGAAAAACACTTCCGCTCTCTGTTCCCGTTACATCGCAAAGAACCTCCCGTCGCCCAGTCGTCGCCGGGCTTCCCGGAAGGGGATCTGCGGTGGACGCCGGAGCTGATGCAGACAACTCGCACCCAGGCTCAGACAGGCCGTCTTCCGGAACTGGACATTGAGGCGCGGGTGGGGGCCTCAGGTGGAGGGTTCGACCGCTTGCGCTTTGTCTTCGAAGAAGATGATCAGATGCCTTTCGAGGAGGGCGAGGAGCTCGATCTTTCCCTGGAGTTGAACCGACGGGGAGAGGGGCCCCGGCTTCGCATACCGCTTCCCCTGTACGGAGGGGGGATGTCCTTCGGCTCCATAAGTCTCAACACCATGCTCGCCAGGGTCAGGGCGGCTAAGACGCTGGGCATCTTCATGTCCACCGGCGAGGGCGGCTATCCCGACGAGCTCGTCCCCTACGCCGACCACATCATCACCCAGGTGGCCACGGGCCTCTTCGGCGTGTGGGAGGAGACTATCCAGCGGGCCCGCATCGTGGAGTTCAAGTACGCACAAGGGGCCAAGCCGGGGTTGGGAGGGCACCTGCTGGCCAGCAAGGTCAGCCAGGCCGTGGCCCAGATGCGGGAGGCAGTGGCCGGTCGTAGCCTCTATTCTCCGTTTCCCTTCCACAGCGTCTATTCGGTGGAGGACCACAAGAAGCACGTGGACTGGATCAAGACGATGAATCCTCACGCGCTGGTATCGGTGAAGGTCTCCACGCCCACGGACGTGGATATGGTGGCGGTGGGCATCTACTACGCCGGGGCCCACATCATTCACCTGGACGGCACGTATGGTGGCACAGGGGCGGCGCCGGAGGTCAGCAAGAAAAACATCGCCATGCCCATCGAATATGCCATCCCCAAGGTGCACCGCTTTCTGACGGAGGAAGGCATCCGTGATGAAGTCGTTCTGATGGCCTCGGGAGGCATTCGTACTGCCTATGACGTGGCCAAGGCCATCGCCCTGGGGGCTGACGGCGCCGTCATCGGCACGGCGGAGCTGGTGGCCCTGGGGTGCACCCGCCTGGGAACCTGTGAGAAGGACAAGGGCTGTCCCTTGGGCATCACCACCACTGACCCGGAGCTCTCGGCCCTCATTGATCCCGAAGAGGGGGCGCGGCTCATCGTCAACATGTATCGTTCCTGGCGGGCCCAATTGGTGGGCATCCTCAAGGCCCTGGGACTCAAAAGCATCGAGGATTTGAAGGGAAGGACAGATTTGTTGGTGTATCTAACACCAAGCCCTAACCCGGACAAGCCGGAACCAAACAGGATTTAAAACCACCAAGTCACCAAGACACCAAGTTCTTTAGTTTTTTCCTGCTTCGTGTCTTTGTGTCTTTGTGGTTGTTTTTCTTGCCCAATGTGCAAGAATTTCACCGGTAAGGTATTAATGACCAAATCCCAATGAATCAGATTAGTACCTCGTCGCAGTAGAGATGAACAGGTTGTCATTCTGAGCCGAAGCGTAGTGGAGGCACAGAATCTCGTTGTTGCGGCTTCCAGTCGCCGGATCCCCCAACTTGTTGGAAGTATGGCGCAGTGAACCCGAACAAGTTCGGGACTCCGTTGCCGCAAGTATCGGAATCAATGTATGTGGAGTGCTAGACTTGAAGATGGTGGAAATGGATTTAGCGAAAAGGATTATCGTCTCTCGTAGAGACTTAATTGCGGGGATGTCCCCTCTGCCGACGCACAAAGTTGAGGCCGAAGGTGGCTGCGGGGTGGTGGGCCTGGCCTGCTCCAGGCCGGTGGCCGGGCGAACCATCCTCGCGCCTTCGGCGCAGATGCACAACCGCGGCAATGGCAAGGGGGGAGGCATCGCTGCCGCTGGCCTCTCGCCCCGGCAGATGCGGGTTTCGCCCGAACAGTTGGCCCACGACTACCTGATCCAGGTGGCCATTCTGGACCCGGCGGCCAGAGAGGACGTGGAACGGGAGTGCATCTTTCCCTTCTTCGAGGTGCACCAGGCATATCGCATCCCGACCGTGGACGATCATCGCCAGGTGGATGGGTTGGAGACCCGCCCCCCCGACGTCTGGCGCTACTTCTGCCGCGTCAAAGAAGGGGAACTGACCCGCTTCATTGAGGAACACGACCTATCTGACCTCGATCCCCGCCGGGCGGAGGACGAGTTCGTCTATCAGAATACCTTCCGACTGAACAGCCGTTTCTACGCCTCTTTGGGGGAGAAGCGGGCCTTTGTCCTCTCTCATGGACGGGACATGATGGTCCTCAAGATCGTTGGCTACGCCGAACAGGTGGCCCAATACTACCTGCTGGAGGAACTGGAGGCCCACGTCTGGGTGGCCCACCAGCGCTACCCCACCAAGGGGCGGGTTTGGCACCCGGGCGGGGCCCACCCCTTCATCGGCCTGGACGAGGCCCTGGTGCACAACGGTGACTTCGCCAACTATCACGCCGTCTGCGAATACCTGAGACAGCGCAACATCTATCCCCTGTTCCTGACCGACACCGAGGTCTCGGTTCTCCTGTTCGACCTCTGGAACCGGATCTACGGCTACCCCCTGGAATACATCATAGAGGCCCTGGCCCCGACCACAGAGCGGGACTTCGAGATGCTGCCGGAGGAGAAGCAGCGGGTCTACCAGGCCATCCAGACCGCCCACATCCACGGCTCCCCCGATGGCCCCTGGTTCTTCATCATTGCCAGGAGCCTGCCCCACGAGGCGAATAGCCAGGGGCCGCCGTTGCAACTCCTGGGAATCACCGACACCTCTATGCTCCGTCCCCAGGTCTTCGCCCTCCAAGAGGGCGCGGTGCAGATCGGCCTCATCGCTTCGGAGAAGCAGGCCATTGATGCCACCCTCAGAAGCCTGGCCGAGGACGATCCGTGCATCTGCCCCGTGGCCGATAGGTACTGGAACGCACGCGGGGGCAGCTACACCGACGGGGGAGCTTTCGTCTTTACCCTGGAGCGAGACGGCGAGCAGGCCAGGCTGACCTGCACTGACAAGTTTGGCCGCGTCATCTCCACGCCGCCTGGGCAGAAACACAATAACCCTACCACCGTCTCCATCGCAGAGCCTCACCCCTCTCTGGGGAGGGTAGTGAGTGCTCGTCTTGAAGCGGGTGGGGGCTCAGCACTCTTCCAGTACATTGCGGGAAGGATGCGAACCTGGAATTACGGCACGCTAGACTGGCTCTGTCGTCGAATGGAAAGGCTGGCTTCGGAAGGGGATCGGGAACGAGCCCTGGTCATTGAGGTCTTGACCCTTCTCTACGACCGCCGTTACGATACCGGTGGCATGAGGCGAAGCTCTGTTTTGGCCATGCTCGAAAAGAGTCTCCACGCTGTCTTTCGCGCCATCCCGCTCCTGGAGGAGGATCGCCCTGGTCGGTATCAGCGTCTCGATTGGGAGAGTCTGGCGCAGTTGCGAGAGCCAAAACGTGATGAACAGATCCTGGTCCTCGATGTGCGTCACTTCCCTCCTGAAGGGGAATCGAGCGCTGCTCGGTTTATCGTCGAGGCTTACCACTGTGGCTGGCGGCGTTTCGTCGCCTTCGACTTTCGGGGGCAGAGGTTCTGTGCCTGCGGCCTCGGCCCGGCCACAGAGGATGTCCGCATCGACGTTTACGGCAGGGCGGGCGACTACCTGGGTTCCGGGCTGGACGGTGCGGAAGTGTATGTGCACAACTCGGCTCAGGACCAGGTGGGGCAGATCCTCAAGAGGGGCAAGCTGGTCATCCACGGCGATGTAGGCCAGACTTTCATGTATGGAGCCAAGGGAGGAGAGGTTTACGTGCTGGGGAACGCGGCTGGCAGGCCCCTCATCAACGCTGTGGGGCATCCCCGCGTAGTCATCAACGGCACCTGTCTCGATTACCTGGCGGAGTCCTTCATGGCTGGCGATCCCCTGAACGGTGGTGGGTTTGTCGTCCTGAACGGGGTCGCTTTTGATGAGAGGGGCTGGCTCGTGGAGCACGAGACGCCCTATCCGGGTGGCAACCTCTTTTCTTTGGCCTCTGGCGGGGCTATCTATCTCAGGGACCCACACCTCAAGGTAGGCGAGGATCAACTCAATGGAGGGCACTTTGTTCCCCTCACCCCTGCTGATTGGAAACTTATCTTGCCCTACCTGTCGGAGAACGAGCGATTATTCGGCATCTCTGTGTCTGGTGATCTTCTGACCGTCAATGGCGCTAAGCGGCGTCCTGCCGAGGTCTACCGCAAGATCGAGGCCACCAGGCTGGCGATGCTAGTTTAGGCGCCTGATGATCCACGCTTGGCAATCCAGATGTCGCCGTCCGATTCGTAGATGAGCCGGCCGGGAAGCGCAGTTGGTAGCGAGGCTGGCGTTGGTAGGGATGGAGAGGGGTGGGCACCACCACGCTTTAGGGTGCCTTGATCGGCCCGCGCCACCAGTCGAAGAGCTCGTCCCATTCCATGTAGCCGTAGTAGCCGAACCAGCCCGCAACCGGATCTGGCAGAGGGCTCAGTTCGCCCACCACTTGTTGGGGCTCGCCGCCTGCGGCCGGGATCAGCCAAAGGGAAGCCCCTCCCTCCGCGTCCATCCGAGCGAAGAGGAGGTGGCTCCCGTCGGTTGACCAGAGGGGGCGCTCGTCGCGGTAGGCCGGGTCATCGGTGAGTTGCTGAGGCTGAGGTTCGCCCTGGACGTTTACCACCCAGATACGGCGCTTCATCATTCCCAGCCGGGCATCGTCCCCACCCACCAGGTCACCCTCATCGGGCATGGCTACGTAAGCAAGATGGACACCATCTGGAGACCAGGCCGGTGAAAAGGCTACCACGCTTTCATCGGTGATCCAGGTGGGTTCACCACCACCCGCCCCAACCACGGCAACGCGCTTGTTGGTCCACGTGGCCCGATAGCCGCCAGCCGTCACTGCCAGCCGGTCGCCTTGTGGTGCTGAAGCAACAAAGTCGTCGTACACCAGTACGGTGTCCACCAGCTTGGTGAGCTCGCCTCCGCCGGCTGGCAGGCTGTAGAGGGGCACCCCATCAGCCAGGATTGAGCCTGAGAGCATCTCCCCTTGCCAAAAGAGAATGTGTTGGCCATCGAGAGACCAGCCGGCCAGGATAGCGTCGCCCTTTTTGGGCGCACCGCTGACGTAGAGTTCAGCCAACTGCTCGCCATCGAATGAGACCCTCCACAGGCCCTGATAGATGAGGGGCTGGCCGGGCTGCCGTTCCTGCCACCCATAGGCGATCCAAGCCCCGTCGGGCCTCCAGGCGATGCGTCCCACCGTGTTCTCCTTGAGCGGTGGCGGGGTTGGGGGCGTCGCAGACGGACCAGCCACCAGTGTTACCGGATCGGTGCCGTCGGCGTTGACTGCCTTCAGCCTGTCGTCGTCTGCATAGGCCAGCCGATCCGCCGTGGGCGACCAGGCGAAGGCGCCTTCGGGCACTGCCATCATTGAGCGCGCATCGCTGCCGTCGGCCCGCATCATCCAGACCTGTTTGAGTTTGCGGAAGGCCAGCCACTCGCCAGAGGGCGACCAGCGGGGTGTGCTGTTGTGTCCATCGGTGGTGAGCCGCTGGGGTTCGCCGTCGGGCAGGGTTTTGACCCAGATGTCGCCGCCCTGCACGTAGGCCAGTTTCCCCAGGCTGGGCGTTGGCGTGGATGTGGGGACGGCCAGCGTCGCCACCTGGGTGGCCAGGCGGGCATTTTCGGTGGCCAGGGCGGACACCGTGGCCGTAGCGGCGTGGTCAGGCGTGGGGGTATGCTCGATTCCTATCTCCAGGGTGCTGCAGGCGGTCAGCGCTGCTAGAGAGAGCAGGACAACGGCCAGCCAGGTGGCAACTGTCTTTGCGCACTTCACGACGTTCATATAAAACGCCTCCATAACGTTGATGTCCATCGGTTCCCCGACGGCATCCCCATTATATCACGCCGACGTAACGAGGATGTTGCAGATCTGTCACAATCCTGAAACACTCCGTAACAATCTCGTTACACAGCGGTGTCAATCCCCATCAACGTTCCCCAACCTCTCTTCGATTATACTCTTTTCGCCGTCCCAATGCAAATGAAAATGCCCGGCATGGGGAACAATTGCCCTCTCTCCGATTCCGTGTTATAATCAAACTGAGGAGGAGTGGATATGGACTCGAACGAAGCTGCCAGCGCTGCTCGCCAGGTCATCGGTGGCTACTCTCCCGCTGACCTCGATTCGACGGCGGCAGCCTTGCGCAACGTCTGGCTCCAGGCCACGCCCACGGACATTGATCTGGTCAAGGCGGAACAATTCCTGGGGCTCAAGACCGCCGGCACGCCGGTGCCTGTCCTCAAGGCTATGGGCAAGGAGGTCGGCAAGGTGGCCAGGAAGCGGGTGGCCGACTTCATACCCCTGGCCTGCCATCTCTGGGATGACTACGGCCGCGAGGGGAGGATTGTGGCCGTTACCTTCCTGGGACCGATGGAGTTGGCCGCGCCGGCGGAGGTCATGCCCGTCATCTACCAACTGGCTCAGACCTGCATGGCCTGGGAGGACTGTGACCAACTGGCCATGAGCGCGCTGGAGCCCATCGTGCGGAAGGACCCTGAGGGCTACCTCGACCGCCTGTCTCCCTGGGTGACCGATGGGAACAAGTGGGTGCGACGCGCGGCGATCACTGCCATCGGGCGGCTGCCCATGAAGCGCGCCGACTACACGGCCCACTGCTTGGAGCTGGTTGAGCCTGCGCTGGGCGATCCGGGCCTCGACGTCAAGCGGGCCCTGAGCTTCGCCATCCGTGCCAGTGCGCGCGGCCAGATTGCGCCGGTTCGCGACTTCATCCTCGCCCACCAGGACGTGACCGATCCGAATAGCATCTGGGTGCTGTGCGACGTCATCCGCAGCATGACCAAAGCCTTCTTGCTACAGTTCGCCGACCTGCTGCCTGTCTACGAGGCCTGGCTGGAGACAGCGGATGCCCGAACCAGACGCAGCGTGGAGAGCGCGATCAACACTTTGAGAAAAGCGGAAGGGGGATGACGCTTTGAGAGAACAACGAACCTTGTTAGCTGTCTTTGCCCACCCCGACGATGAGAGCTTCGGCATCGGGGGGACGCTGGCCAGGTACGCCGCTGAGGGGGTGCGCGTGGTGCTGGCCTGTGCTACGTTGGGAGAGGCGGGGAAGGTACACGATCCCAGTCTCGGCACCAGGGAGCAACTGGCGGAGATTCGAGAGCGCGAGTTGCGCTGCGCCTGCGATGTGCTGGGTATCAGCGAACTGCACCTCCTGGGCTATCGTGACTCAGGCATGGCCGGCAGTCCCGACAACGATGACCCTCGCGCCCTCGTCCAGGCCGATCCGGCCGAGGTCGTGGGCAAGATCGTGCGCGTGATACGTCAGGCGCGTCCCCAGGTGG
>CAZQDO010000015.1:0-24681 GCA_964592085.1 uncultured Anaerolineae bacterium
GGGTTGGGGCGGATAGAGGGGCGGCTCGAACGGACAGCGGTAGCAGTAGGGAGGCGGGATGTGGGGCTGGTCGCGGAAGAGCGGCGCGAACGGGATGCGCATCTTCGTCCTGCCGGTGAGGGCCAGCGCCCCCAGTGTCGCGCCGTGGTAGGAGCCCCAGCGGGAGATGATCAGCTCTCGGGTCGGCTCGCCCCGCGCCATTTGCACCTGCCGGGCGAACTTGATGGCCGTCTCCACCGCCTCGGAGCCGCTGGTCATGTAGAAAAAGCGAGGATCCGGCAGGGGCACAAGCGCGGCCAACTGCTCGCTGTGCGTCTCCAGGGCATCGGTGGTGAACATGGTGCCGTGGACGTAGGCGGCGCTGGCGGCTTGCTGGGCCATGGCCTGGGCCACCTCCGCCACGCCGTGGCCGATGTTCACCACGGCCGCGCCGCCGGAAGCATCTATGTAGCGGCGGCCCTCGGCATCCCACAAGTAAACCCCCTCCCCTCGTACAGCCAGGGGATGGGGGTGAGCCATGTGGCGGTAAACGACGTGACTTCGGCGCGTCATTGCACTTCCTCCTCTTCCCAGGTCTCTATCACCCCCTGTCCCTTGAGCCGCTCGACCTCAGCCTCGTCGTAACCCAGCAAATCCCGCAGAATGGGGCGGGTGTGCTCTCCCAACTGCGGAGCGGGCGCGGTGGGAATCTCCGGGGCGGAGGAGAGGTGCAGGGGAGTGCGAGCATACTTACGTGGTCCGGCCACCGGATCGTCCACCGTCACCAGCATGCGGCGGGCGGCGATGTGCGGATCGTTGAACACGTCCTCAGCAGTGTAGACCGGGCCGGAGGGCACGCCGTGCTCCCCCAGAAGCGCCACCGCCTGGGCACGGGTTTTGCTGGCCAGCCAGTCTTCGATGATTGGACTCAGGAAGTCGTCGTTGGCGGCGCGAGCGGTCCCATCCACACTGCGGGGGTCATCTTTCAGGTCTTCGCGCCCCATGGCCTCACAAAGCCGGCCCCACTGAATATCGTCAGGGACGTTGAGGGCCAGGTAGCCATCCTGGCAGCGAAAAGCGCCCCTGGGGTAGAGGTGCTTCAGCCGCCCCCGCTCCGGCGATTCGCCGGTGAAGGAGTAGAGGACCATCATGCGCTCGTTGAAGGCCAACATGTTGTCCAGCATGGCGCTGTCCACCAACTGGCCTTTGCCGGTGCGCTCCCGCATGAAAAGGGCCAGCATCACCCCGTAGGCTGTGACCTGCCCGGTATAGACGTCGGCCATGCCGTAGATGGTCCACGAGGGAGGCTTGTCGGCGAAGCCGACCAGGTTCATGATCCCACCCATAGCCTCGGCCACGATGTCGAAGGCGGGCCGATGGGCATAGGGGCCGGTGTAGCCCTCCAGTCGCCCAAATCCAGAGATGGCGGCGTAAACCAGCCGGGGATTGATGACCCTCAACTGTTCGTAGCCCAACCCCATCTTGTCGGTGGAACCGGGACGCAGGTTCTCGACCACCACGTCCGAGACCTTCACCAGGTCTCTGTAAACCTGGCGGCCCGCCTCCGCCCGCAGGTTGAGGGCCATGCTCTTTTTGTTGCGGTTGTAGCCGATGAATCCCCCTGCCGCGCGCCGCCCCTGCTCGTCGGTGGCGTAGGGTGGAATCGAGCGGCGCGGATCCCCCCGGCCGGGCCGCTCGATCTTGATCACCTCAGCCCCGGCATCGGCCAGCAGCATGGTGCAATAAGGCGCGCTCATATACTGTTCCAGTGCAATAACACGAACCCCAGTGAGAGGCCGTTCCATAGTCTCCAACCTCCAATCCTTTCAAGGTGCAATGCACTTACGCTACTCAGAAGTGCGTTGCACCTGGCTTTCTAGTCCAACCACTCCACGACGGTAGACACCCCCATCCCCACCCCCACGCACAGGGTAGCCAGCCCATAGTAGGGGCGCTTCTCCTGCGGGGCTTGGAAGCGGTCGCGGCTGCGGCGCTTCATCTCGTGCAGCAGGGTGGTGAGGATGCGAGCGCCGGAGCAGCCGGTGGGATGCCCCAGGGCAACCGCGCCGCCGTTGACGTTGGTGATCTCGTGATCCATGCCCAGCCTGCGCATCACCCCCAGGGCCTGGGCCGCGAACGCCTCGTTCAGCTCGATGAGGCCCATGTCCTCTATGGTGAGGCCTAGCCGCTTGAGGAGTTTCTGGGTGGCCGACACCGGCCCGTAGCCCATCACGCCAGGGTCCACGCCCGCCACGGCCGAGCCAACCCAGCGCGCCATCGGCTCCAGCCCCAGTTCGCTGGCCTTATCGGCGCTCATCAGCAGCAGGGCGGCCGCGCCGTCGTTGATGCCGCTGGAGTTGCCAGCCGTCACCGTGCCCCCTTTGCGGAAGGCGGGCCTCAAGCGGGCCAGCAGCTCCATGCTGGTGGCGAGGACATATTCGCCATCCACGATCTTGTAGCGGGGATGTTCGTCGGTGTCCACGATCCTGGGTGGGCCTTTGCGCTGCGGCACTTCGATGGGCACGATTTCGTCTTTGAACTTGCCGGCCTTGATGGCCTCCACCGCCCGCCGATGGCTTTCCAGGGCGAAGGCATCTTGCTCCTCGCGGGTGATCCCTAGATCGTCGGCGATGTTCTCAGCCGTTTCGCCCAGGCTGATGATGGGATAAAGAGCGTCCATTTTAGGGTTGTTGTAGCGCCAGCCGACGGTGGTGTCCCAAATCTTGGGATGCCCCACCGGCTGCGGGCGCTCCGGCTTGGGCATGGACCAGGGCGCCCGGCTCATGCACTCCACCCCGGCGCCGATGAAGACGTCGGCCTCGCCGGCGACGATGGACTTGGCGGCCAGGTTCACCCCCTCCAGCCCCGACGCGCAGTTACGGTTGACGGTGACGCCGCTGACCTCCATCGGGAAGCCCGCCAGCAAAAGCGACATGCGCGCCACGTCGCGGTTGTCCTCGCCGGCCTGGTTGCCGCAACCGGAGTACACATCCTCGACCAGCGCCGGGTCCACACCAGTGCGCTCCATCAGCGCCTTGAGGACCTCAGCCAGCAGATCGTCGGGCCGCACCCTCGACAGCCCACCGCTATGCTTACCCACAGGCGACCTCACGGCGTCAATAATGACTACTTCCTTTTGCATAGTATCAGAATCCCCTCTTTCTAATTCTAACTTCCAGTCAACCCGCCCTCACGTCCAGCACCTCGACCCCTTCGAGTTCGCGCAGGCTGGCGACCAGGTCATCCTGTGACACGTGTCTGATCTTGAGGGTGATGTTGGCCTTCAGTGCCTCTTCGGCGGGATAGGTGCCACAGGCAGCGATGTCTCCGCCCTGCTCTGCGATGGCCGCCGTGACCTTGGCGAGTTCTCCTGGCGCGTCCGGAACCTGGAGGGTGACCCGGACTCCAGCCTGCCGGGCGCCCATGAGCTCCATCAGCGTAGAGAGCATGTCAGTGTCAGTGACGATGCCCACCAGAACCTCGCCTCGCATCACCGGCAGACACCCGATCTTGTTCTCGGCCATGATGCGAGCCGCCTTTTCGATGGACATGTCCTCTTCCACGGTGATCACGTCCTTCACCATCACGTCGCGGACTTTGAGTTTGTTCAGCGCGTAGTTCATCTCCCAGATGCTCAAGGTGGTCACTGAAGAGGGCATCGCTTGCAGCAGCGTCTCGCGGGTGACCAGCCCCGCCAGCCTGTTGCGCTTGTCCACGATGGGCAGGTGGCGGATGTTGTTTTCCCTCATGTACCGATGCACCTCCGTGATGGACGCCGTTGGCTCCATCGTCAGCGGGTGCAATGTCATGCGTTCTTTGACTAACATAGTTGATCTCCTTCCAGCAGAGGCGGCTCCCACGCCGCGAAGGCTACCGCCCATTCGCGGGCATGGGGCCCACTCTGCTCACAACTCGAAACCCAAAACTCAAAACGCGAAACTCAGGTTCTAGGCCCAGAACGCCTTCTTCAAATCCGTGAATTCTTCGACCGGGCCCTCGAAGCGGTTGCGGCCCAGTTCCAGCACGTAGACGTAGTCGGCGATCTTGAGCGCCTGGCGGATTTCCTGATCCACCAGGACAATGGTCATGTCCTCTTCGTCCCGCAATTGGATTAGCATCTGGTAGACTTCCTCTGACAGCAGCTTGGCCAGCCCTGCCGTCGGCTCGTCCACCAGGATCACTTTGGGATCGGTCATCAACGTCCGTCCGACCTCCACCATGCGCTGCATCCCGCCGGAGAGTTCGCCGGCTTTGGACTTGCGCCGCTCCTTGAGCATCGGGAATCGCTCATAATTTTCCTCGATCTTGTGCCGGATGCGCACTTTGTCGTTCCTGAACGTCCAGGCGCCCAACTCCAGGTTCTCCTCCACCGTCATCCAGCGAAAGACGCCCGGCTGCTGCGGGATGTACGAGATACCCATGTCAATCCGCTTGTGGGTGGGGATACCGATCAGGCTCTGTCCGTCGAGAATCACCTCGCCCGAATTCGGCCTCAGAAAACCGTAGATCGCCTTGAGCAGCGTGGACTTGCCCACGCCGTTGGCGCCGAGGATGGTGGTGATCTTGGCCTTTTGTGCCGTGGCCGAAACGCCTTGCAGGATGTTCAGGTCCTTGTAATAGCCAACGTACAGGTCCCTTATCTCAAGCATCACCCTCCTCCTCTTCCTCGCCTAGATAGGCTTCGATGACCGTCGGGTCCTGCTTTACCTCGCCTGGGTCGCCGTCGGCGATCAACTCGCCAAAGTTCAGCACCAGCAGGCGCTTGCTGAGGGTGAAGATGGATTCCATGTCGTGGCTGATGATGATGAACGCCTTGCCCTGCTCGTGCACGACCTCAATGTACTCGTAGATCTTTTCCATCAGCTTGGGGTGCACGCCGGCAAAGGGCTCGTCCAGGATGATGATGTCCGGGTCCAGCATCAACAGACGGCCCAGTTCGAGGAGCTTCTGCTGCCCGCCCGACAGGCTCCGGGCAAAGTCACGGGCCAGGTGCTCCATGGTCAGAAACTCCAGCACCTCCATGGCCTTGTCGTGGAAATCCCGCTTCCGCGCCGTGGGGTTCAAGGCCATGGCCGGGACGAGCATGTTCTCCAGCACCGTCATGCGCCGGAAGGCGCGCGTCACCTGGAAGGTGCGCCCGATGCCGCGCCGGGCGATCTCGTAGGGAGGGAGGCCATCAACTCGCTGGCTGTTAAACCATACCTGGCCGCCGGTAGGTTTGTACACGCCGTCCAGCACGTTGGTCAACGTCGTCTTGCCAGCACCGTTGGGCCCGATCAGGCCGATCAACTCGTTGCCCCGAAGGCTGAAACTGACCCCGTTGAGGGCCTGAAGGCCGCCAAAGCTTTTGTAGACACCACGCACGTCGAGTTCGATCATGATTTCAGCCCCCCCTCTGTCCCCCCCAACCCTGGGGGGGAGGCTTCCGCCGCCACCCGCTTGGCTACCGTCTCCTCCCGTGCCCGTCGCATGAACAGCCGATCAATGATGGGATGGAGCAGGCCGTTCTGGGCAAACCGCAGGGTCAGTACGAGCAACACCCCGAAGGCTGCATAACGCCAGGCGCCCAGTTCCACATGCAGGCCCAGGATGTTGATTTCCCGCAGCAGTTCCAGGGTGACACGGCTGAAAAAAGCGCCGATGGCCGCACCCAGCAGGCTTTCCATTCCGCCGATGACGGCCATAGCAATCACCAGGGACATCTGCAATATCTCCATGGTGTTAGGGGTGATGATCCCCACCTGATGGTAGAACACCGACCCGGCCAGCCCAACGATGAGGCTGGTAATGACGAAGATCATCACTTTGTAGCGCACCACGTTCACCCCCATGGCGGATGCCGCCTCCTCGTCCTCGCGCATGGAGCGCACAAAGAGTCCAAAGCGGGACCCGGCCAGCCAGTACATCAGCGCCATCGCTCCCAGGAGCAGTCCCAGCGTGACGTAGTACTCCTGGGTGCCTGTGATCCCTTCCCATAGCTTGCCCAGTTGCAGCCCATTGCTCCCCTCGGTAAACTTGAACTCGGTGAGGAGCGCGATGCGAAGGATCTCGGAGAAGGCGATGGTGAAGAGGGCAAGATAGGCCGCCCTGAGCCGCAGACAGAGGAGGCCGATGATCAGGCCGATTATCCCGGCCAACAACGTGCCGGCGATGATGCCGATCAGAGGGGAGGTTCCCAGGTCACGGCCCATCAGTCCAGCGGTGTAAGCGCCAATGCCTACAAAGGCCATGTGCGCGAAGGAGAACTGGCCACCGATACCGGCCAGCAGCGCCCAGCTAGAGGCCAGGATGGCGTAGAAAAAGGCACCAGTCACCACGGCCATTTGATAGGGGGAGTTCTTTAAGTAGAGGGGAGCCAACGCCAGCAGCGCGATCAACACGACGATGGCGATCCAACGGCTGTCCATTCGACGCTTCATGTCTCCCTCCCAAACAATCCCCTGGGCCGCAGGAGCAGCATCAGGGCAAAGATGATCAAGCCGAAGGCGGTCTTGTAGGCCGCGCCCTTGCTGGGATCCGGATAGCAGCCGGCGCCTAGCGCCTCCACCAGGCCGATGATCAGCCCGCCCGCGAGGGCCCCGGGAATGGATCCCAGGCCGCCCAGGACGATGATCACGTAAGAACGGGAGGAAGCCGCGGCGCCGACCCACGGCACCCAGGTGAAGACCGGGATCAGCGCCGCGCCCGACATCCCCGCCAGCATGGTGCCGATGCCAAAGGCCAACGTGTTCATCACCAACGGATTGATGCCCGTGACAGCCGCCGCTTGCTTGTCCATGCTCACCGCCCGCAACGCCTTGCCCGTCCAGGTGCGATTGATAAAGTACAGCAGCAAGCCGATCAGCACCATTCCTACGGCTGCTGCCACCAGCCGGTTGGGGATCAGATTCAGCATGCCCAGGCGCAAGCTACCCGCTTTCAGGTAGGGATCGGTCTTTTGGGAGAAGGGACCGACGATAGCCAGAACGGTGTACTGCAAGAAGAATCCAAAGCCGAAGGTGATCAGAATGGCGTATTCGCCAGGCCGCTCAACCTGGCCCCGGTGCATCGGCCGCAGGAACAAGCGCTCAAAAGCAAAGCCGATGAGCATCGTTGCCAGGCCTGCCACCGGCACACCGATGAGGGGATTCAACTCTACGCCGAACCTCTCCCCAAAAAGCAGCAGAAGGTAATAGGACACGTAGCCGCCCAGCATGTAGAACTGACCGTGGGCAAAGCTGATGACGCCCTGCACGGAATAGATCAAGGTCAGGCCCACAGCCATCAGTGCATAGATGGAGCCGATGACCAGCCCATTGGTGGCCTGGTTGGCCACGTAGCTGGCGTTGGTGATGCACAGGTTGTCGGGCTGGGTGACAGCGAACAAGCCATACAGCTCAATGGCCGCCAAAACGCCTGGGACGCCGGCCCAATACCAGCGGTCTAACTCAGGAGTAAAGTACCACAGCGGCGCCAACAGCAGCGGCCCCAGGGTCAGCCCCCCCAGCCCGCCCACGATCCTGGCTGGCGAGTCGTCCAGCCCTTTTCGCCGGTAGACTCGCGGCAATCCCCAGGCGCCAATGGCTGCCCACACAGGCCCGGCCAGCAGCAGCCATAAGATAGGTACATTCATATCTCAACCTCCCATCAGCGTAAACTTAAGCTCTGAGCCCCGTCCCCGGGGCGGCCCGAGGACGGGCCTTCGAGCCTTAAGTTTACGGGATTGCTCAACCTCCCTCGGATCACTACAGCGGATTGGGAAACGAACGGATTTTCTCCATCCGTCCATCCGTTTCATTCCAAAATCCGCTGTAGTGTTGAGGAACAGCCCCAACTGCACGCTGGGGCTGTTCCATCACTACCTGTGATCCGCAGTCGCTACGGAGTCGCACCAGGGACGATGTAGGATGTGTCGTGGGTCTGGTAGACCGTCGGCCAGATCACAGCGGCGTCCTTCCAATCCTGATCAGCCTCAAAGTACTGAAGCAGCAGAATGGCCGGATCGGGCCACTGGTGCCACATATAGGCCGGCACACTGCCATCTGACGGCAGCGGGTTCTTGCTGGTGTACTCGAAGTAGTAGCGGCCCTGGGCCAGGTTGATGTCGGTGTCCTCCAGCGCGTCAATGAGCGCTGAGGGCTCTATGGTGCCTGCCCGCTCGATGGCGTCAACCAGAATCCACACGCTGTCGTAGGCCTCCAACGCATAGCTGGGCGGATCCGAGTCGAACTGGGCCCGGTAGGCGTCCGCTACGTGGTTGGTGGTTTCGTTGTACAGGCTCGGCGGCAGGCCCACCAATGAGAAGACGTAGTAGTTGCCGTTGGGCACGCTCTCCCAGAACTCAGGCTGGATGGCCACCTGGTTGGCCGTGCCGATGGTCTGCTCCGACGGGGCGATGCCCAGCTCTGCCATCTGCTGTTCCAGGTTGTAGCTGGTCTCGCCCGTCACTGCCACGCGGATGGCGTCCGGCGGCGGATCAATGGCCTGCACGCGAGTCAGAATGGGCAGAAAGTCCTCCGTGCCCAACTCGACGAAGAAGACCTCGACGGACTCGATGCCCAACTCCTCGAAGAACTGGAGGTCTTTCTCGCTCTGACCAATGCCGTAGTCGGTGTTCTCGACGATGCTGACCACCGTCTCCACTCCCACGGCGGCGAACCATTCGGCCGTGGCGCGGGAGTTCATGGACGAGGCCGGCGCGATGCGGAAGACCTCTGGATAGCCGGTCTCGGTGATCTTGTCCGACCAGGTCTCAGAGAAGACGACGGGGACGCCGTATTCGTGGCACACGTCGGCGATGGGCAGCCCAACCGCGCTGTGATACTCGCCAGTGAGGGCCGCGACCTCGTTCTCCGTGATCAACCGCTTAGCGACAGCAACACCGCGCTCCGGCAGCCCCTCAGTGTCGGCAAAGATCAGCTCGACGGGCCTGCCCATCACGCCGCCAGCGTCGTTGATGTCCTTCACCGCCAGGTTCATGGCGAACTGCATGGCGATGCCGCCCACCACGCTGCCCGGCGCCGAGAGCGGCCCGATGCCGCCGATGCGGATGGTATCAGGCAGAGCTACCTCAGGGGCCTTTTCTTCAAAGGGGATGTAAGCCGTGCCATGGGTCTGGTAGACCGTCGGCCAGATCACAGCGGCGTCCTTCCAATCCTGATTGGGCTCGAAGTACTGGAGCAGCAGGACGGCCGGGTCGGGCCACTGGTGCCACATGTAGGCCGGCACACTGCCATCTGACGGCAGCGGGTTCTTGCTGGTGTACTCGAAGTAGTAGCGGCCCTGGGCCAGGTTGATGTCGGTGTCCTCCAGCGCGTCAATGAGCGCTGAGGGCTCTATGGTGCCTGCCCGCTCGATGGCGTCAACCAGAATCCACACGCTGTCGTAGGCCTCCAACGCATAGCTGGGCGGATCCGAGTCGAACTGGGCCCGGTAGGCGTCCGCTACGTGGTTGGTGGTTTCGTTGTACAGGCTCGGCGGCAGGCCCACCAATGAGAAGACGTAGTAGTTGCCGTTGGGCACGCTCTCCCAGAACTCAGGCTGGATGGCCACCTGGTTGGCCGTGCCGATGGTCTGCTCCGACGGGGCGATGCCCAGCTCTGCCATCTGCTGTTCCAGGTTGTAGCTGGTCTCGCCCGTCACTGCCACGCGGATGGCGTCCGGCGGCGGATCAATGGCCTGCACGCGAGTCAGAATGGGCAGAAAGTCCTCCGTGCCCAACTCGACGAAGAAGACCTCGACGGACTCGATGCCCAACTCCTCGAAGAACTGGAGGTCTTTCTCGCTCTGACCAATGCCGTAGTCGGTGTTCTCGACGATGCTGACCACCGTCTCCACTCCCACGGCGGCGAACCATTCGGCCGTGGCGCGGGAGTTCATGGACGAGGCCGGCGCGATGCGGAAGACCTCTGGATAGCCGGTCTCGGTGATCTTGTCCGACCAGGTCTCAGAGAAGACGACGGGGACGCCGTATTCGTGGCACACGTCGGCGATGGGCAGCCCAACCGCGCTGTGATACTCGCCAGTGAGGGCCGCGACCTCGTTCTCCGTGATCAACCGCTTAGCGACAGCAACACCGCGCTCCGGCAGCCCCTCAGTGTCGGCAAAGATCAGCTCGACGGGCCTGCCCATCACGCCGCCAGCGTCGTTGATGTCCTTCACCGCCAGGTTCATGGCGAACTGCATGGCGATGCCGCCCACCACGCTGCCCGGCGCCGAGAGCGGCCCGATGCCGCCGATGCGGATGGTCTCCCCTTCCGGCTTGGGAGCAGGGGTGGCGGTGACAACCACTTCCACCTCTTTCTCGACCACCACCTCCTTCTCTACCTCGACGGTCTGGACGACTTCCTTCTCGACGATCTTCTCCTTCTCCACCTCGACAGTGACCGGGACCTCTTTCTCGACAACGACCTCCTTCTCGATCACCTCAGGGGTGGGTGTAGCGCAGGCTACGATGATGGAACTCAGGATGAGCAGTGTCATCAGCAGCCCAAAGATTTTCTTGCTATTCATTTTCTTTCTCCTCCTAAATGAGTGTTGTGGCTGTTGCCTGGTTGCAGCAGCTCTCTCGGATACGCTTTCTCGCCAGGTTAGCCTTGTTGCATAGACCTACCCTCCTTTCTTTCAGACCTGTGGGGTAACGAGGAACAAGCAGCAGGAAAAGCCCTCTCGTTACTCCCCTCAGCGATACAGCCCCTGCGGATCCAGCTCCTCCCGTAGCAAGCGCAGGTCCTCCTCCGTTGGCGGCTCCGTCTCCGCGAGGCCCACCGCTATCCCTTCGACAGGCTCAGGGCACCGCTTCAGTTCCCAGCCCACTTCCGCCTGCACCTCGGCCAGGCTCACGCCTGGATGCAGGCTCTCCAGTAGCACCTCTCCCGCCTCTTTGTCGAAGCGGAAGGTGCACTTGTCGGTGACCACCAACTGGGGGCCGCTTCCCGGTAGCCCTAGCGCCGCTCGTTCTCCGCTTCCTGATAGGTGGCCGGGGCTGGTGAGAAAGTCCAGCCGCTCGACGAAGGCCCGCCGCCGGAGCCGCATGATCACGAAAACTTGCTGGGCGTTGATGGCGATCTCGCACGCGCCCCCGCTGCCCGGCAGGCGCACTTTAGGATGCCCCCAGACTTCGGCGAGCTCAGTCGAACCATCGCCGATGACGGTGGTGTTCAGATTGCCGAAGCGGTCAATTTGCGCCCCGCCCAGGAAGGCCACCTCCACCCGCCCGCCTTGCAGGTACAGCCCAAACAGATCGGCCATGGAGCAGACCGAGGTCGCCCCGCTGATGAGAGTGGGGTCGCCTATGGAGAGGGGCAGCCGGGCCGGTCGGGCGCCGTAGACGCCGCTCTCGTAGATCAACTCCAGGTCTGACGCCACCGTTCGCCGCGCCAGGTTGCAGGCGCTGTTGGGCAGTCCCACGCCGACGAAAACGGTACGAACGCCCGCCAACGCCCGCGCCGCGGTTACGATCATCATTTCGGATGGGGTGTAAGTGGTCATCTCTCACCTCGGAATCCGTACGGAACACGCAACACGAAACATGTGCTGCGTGTTATATGTACAAGCCATAGTTCACCGGTTCGGCCATCGCCTCTCCGGTCGCCAGTCGCTCCCAGGTCTCTGGGTCCATTTTGTCCACGTAATCCGCCCGATTTCGCACGCCATAGACCCACTCGTCCAGCCAGGCTTGCGTGGCCGTTTCATCCCGGCTGATCTTGTCCCACCGCAGGTAGAACTCGTTGTCTCGATCGTAGTAGCCCTGCGCGTACGAGGGATGGGCGCCGTAGGGCTCGTGGACCACCGCGTCCACCACCAGACTTGGGATGATGGTGCGATTCGGGTCGGCGCGGATCACCGCCTCGTCCACGATTTCCTCCACCACGACGATGACGTGCCCAGCCGCGAAGGCGGCCTCTTTTTGCACCCCCAGCAGTCCCCACAAGTGGGTGTTCCCTTCTTGGTCGGCCCGCTGGGCGTGGACGATGGCCACGTCGGGGTTGAGGGGGGGGACGACGGCGATAGTCCCCTCTCCATAGGGGCTTTCGACGGAGCGGATGCGCGGATTGACCTTCGGCAGATCGCTCCCCAGGTAAGAGCGCAGGGGGAAGAAGGGCAGCCGATAAGCTCCCGCCAGGTACCGCCCCACCATCCCAAAGTGAGAGTACTCCTCCAGTTCGATGGCCTGTGGGATGCCCTTCTCCACTGCCCGGCGGACGCAGTGCAGAGAACCAACGCCGGGGTTGCCCAGGTAGGAGAAGACCAGCTTGCGGGCACACCCGGCGGCGATCATCTGGTCGTAGATCAGGTCGGGCGTCATGCGGCACAGTGTCAAATCGCGGCGGTCCTGGCGGATGATCTCGTGGGCGGCAGCGAAACAGATGCAGGCGGTGAAACCTTCAATAGCCACCACGTCCCCATCGTGGACATAGGTGGCGATGGCGTCGTGCATGGTGATCAGTTTGTCTGAGGTCATCTCGTCTCCAAATTAACGTTTCAGCCCCAGCTCGGCCAGCTTGGCGTCGGTGGGCACGCCGCTCTCGTCCCATCCGCGCAGCCGGTAGAATTCGGGCAGCATTTCATCCAGCTCCACCACGTGCCCTTTGGCCGGACCTTCGGGCATGGGCTCCTCCAGCATCCGCTTGGGCAGGGTGTCGTCGTCTTTGGTAAAGCCCGCTTTCAGCAGAAAAAGCCGTTCCAGATTGAAGACCCGCTCGCCGGCCTGGAGCAGCGTTTCCTCAGTGTAGCCAGCGCCGGTGGCGTAGTTCATCAGTTGGGTCAGGAGGGTGGGCCACAGGTCGACGTCGGGGTCGAACAGGTAGCGAACGCTCAAGAAGACACACAGGCCGGCGGCGTCAATGACGGTGAAGGCGTCCTCGAACCGATGGATCAAGTGGGGCTTATTCTCAATGGTGAGGGGATCTATCTTCTTAGGAACGCCAAAGACCTCGGCGTAGGCCAGGTCGCCGGCCATGTGGGACGCGCCGATGTTGGAGGTGGCGTACAGCAGGCCCATACCTTTGGCGCCGCGAGGGTCGTAGCCCGGAAACTCCAGTTTTTTGGCCGTCATGGAAAGCTCGGAGTGGCCGTACTTCTCCGCCAGCCGGTAGCTGCCCTCAGCCAGGGCGTCGCCGAAGCCCTCCCGATAGGCCGTTTGCCTGATCAGCGCGATCACCGCGTCGGCGTCGCCGAAGCGCAGCGGCCGCCCTACGTCACTTTCCGGCAGGATGCCTTTTTCGTACATCTCCATGGCGCAGGAGAGGGTCACGCCCACGGAGATGGTGTCCACGCCCAGCTCGTTACACACGTAGTTGGCTTTGGCCACCGCGGCCAGGTTGTCAATGCCGCAACTGCTGCCCAGGGCGGCGATGGTCTCGTACTCCGGGCCCTCGCCCTCGCCGCCGTACACTGGATCATCAACCCGCGTATCCCGCCCGCAGGCAATGGGACAGCCAAAACACGGCTTGGGGCGAATCAGGTAGTTTTCTGTCAGGGTAGGTCCGTTGATGTTGTCCACTCCCTCGAATACACCGCTCTGGAAGTTGCGCGTGGGCAGGATGCCGATCTCGTTGGTCACCGGCGGCACGTAAGCGGTGCCATACTCGCGCAGCGACGAGCCTTTCTTGACATCGGCGTTGACCTCGGACCGCACGAGCTTGCACAGCTCTCGCATGGCCTGGGGTTCAGCCAGGGGTGTCTTTTGCGTGCCCCGCACGACCACGGCCTTGAGCTGCTTGCTGCCCATGACCGCGCCCACGCCGGAGCGAGCCGCCGCCCGGTGCTTGTCATTCATGATGGCCGCGATCTTGACTAACCGCTCGCCAGCCGGGCCAATGCAAGCCACCTTAGCTTTGGGATCAGTCTCCTCCAGCAGGAGGTCCTCGGTCTGGTGAACGGTCTTGCCCCACAGATGCTCCGCCGGGCGGATCTCCACTTGACCATTGTTGACCCACAGGTAGACCGGTCGCTTCGCCTTCCCCTCGAAGATGAACAGGTCGAAGCCCGTGCGCTTCATCTCGGTGGGGAACACGCCCCCAGAGTTGGAGCAAGACAGCGCGCCGGTGAGGGGCGACTTGGTGGTCACCACGTAGCGGTTGCCAGTCGGTGCGGGGGTGGCGGTCAGCGCCCCGGTGCCGAAGATGAGCTTGTTCTCCGGCGCCAGGGGGTCAACAGTCGGATCCACCTCATCGTAGAGGTACTTGATGGACCAGCCCCGTCCGCCAATGAGGTCTTTGGCCATCTGGGGCTCCACTTCCTCCACCGAAACGTTTTCGTTGGTCAGGTTTATCCTGAGTATTTTGCCGTGCCAGCCGAACATGGGTTGAGTGTCCTCCTCGTTGAAGTAATGATGACACGTGTTGCGTGTTCCGTCTGTGTATAGTTATCCACCGGCCAGGGTTGGGGAAATGGCAACGACGTCGCCGTCTTGCAGAACCTGGTCGGGGCCGGCGTCTCGACCGTTGACCAGGATCAGCAGGGATTCCTTTTCCGACAGACCGAACTGAGACAGCAGGTCGCTGACCTGGGTGCCGTCTCGGACCTCCACGTCACAAGCGTTGCCCTGCGTGTTGGGTGGCAAATAACGACGAAAAACAGCAAAGAGCTTGAGACGTACCTTCATTGCTGATACACCACTCGCCCGTCAAAGACGGTCATCGCCACTTGTGCCTGGGCAATTTCCATCGGCTCAATGGCGAAAATGTCACGGTCGAGGACGATCAGGTCCGCCAGCTTGCCAGGGGTGATGCTGCCCAACTCGGCGTCCCGGCCGCTGGCCAGAGCCGGCCCCACGGTGAAGCCCCACACCGCCTCAGCCACGGTCAGTCGCTGCGCTGGGTACCAGCCGCCCGATGGGGTGCCGTCTCGCCGCTGGCGGGTGACGGCGGCGTGGATGCCCCACAGCGGGTTGGGATCGGCCACCGGCGCGTCGGAGCCGAGGGCCAGGGTCACGCCCGCATCCAGCATGTCGCGGAAGGCATAGGCAAAACGCCCCCGCGACCCCACCGACTGCTCGACCATCGGGATGTCGTCGGTGACGTGAATGGGCTGCACCGAGGCCACGATGCCCAGGCGAGCCAGACGGGGCACGTCGTCAGGACGGATCATTTGGACGTGTTCGATGCGGTGGGAGACGTGTTGCGTGTTGCCCTTCGACGAGCTCAGGACAGGGCGTGTTGCGTGTTGCTCGAAGACGGTGAGCAATTCGCGGTTGGCGCGGTCGCCGATGGAATGGACGGCTAAGGCCAGCCCAGCCTGATCGGCTTTGCGGACCGCCTCGGCGATCTCTGCCATCGGCGTCAGGGGCATGCCGCACTCGCCCGTATCTCCGTAGGGCTCCAGCATCCAGGCCGTGCGAGCACCCTGGCCGCCGTCGGCGAAGAACTTGACGTGCCCCACGCGCAAACGGTCGTCGCCGAAGCCGGTATGCAGGCCCAAGGCGATGGCCTCGTCCAGTCGCTCGCCGGGGATGTCCATCCACAGCCGCAGGGCCACTTCGCCTGCCGCTTGCAGACGTTGGTAGGCGTGGAAGGCCGGCGGCCCGTTGGCTCCCCCCATGACGCGGTGTTCGTGCACGCCGGTCAGGCCCAGGCGGTGGAGAAGGAGGAATCCCTCCCGCATGGCTTCGATGGTCTCTTCCTCGGTGGGCGGGGGGATGACTTCTCGGATCAGGTTGATGGCCAGTTCGCGTAGCACGCCGGTTGGCTGCCCCGATTCGTCTCGGTCAATGACGCCTTCGGGCGGATTCGGAGTGTCGCCGCTGATACCTGCCTCCCGCAGCGCGTTGGAGTTGACCACGGCCAGGTGCATGTCGTTGCGCCACAGGATAACGGGATGAGCGGGAACCACATCGTCCAGATCGGCGCGGGTGGGGATGCGCGGATCGGGCCAGCGGGTCTCGTTCCAGCCCTGGCCCAAGATCCAACCACCGGATGGCGTCTCACTTGCTCTTTGAGCCAGCCGCTGTCGCAGATCGGCCAGCGAGGTCGTATCGGCCAGGGGCAGTCGCCGCAGGCCAAGCGCCCACTCGTAGAAGTGAAAATGAGCGTCGGTCAGGCCGGGCAGCGCCAAGTGACCACCCAGGTCAATCAGTCGGGTGTGGGGCCCAGCCAGTGCCCGTACCTCGGCGTCGTTCCCGACAGCCAAGAAATGGCCATCATGAATAGCGACGGCGGTGGCTTGAGGAGAATTAGAGTCCTGGGTGTACAACTTTCCGTTGTAGAGAATGAGGTTGGGCATGTCAGTCGCTAGATTCCTCTGTGGTTTGCTATATGGCTGAATCGGCTTGGGCCGCCGGTTCGTAGGCCCTTCTTCCTTCTTGAATGAACTGCACTATCTCAGCCGCAGTGATGCCCAGGTCTATACCTTCCACGTCCAACGGAGACCCAGCCTTCGTTTCAAGCCTGATTGCAAAGATCTGCCCATCTCTACGTTTTATCTTGGCTTCTCCCTCTTTCGCCACCAACTCCAGCAATGATGCAAGTTCCCGTCTGGCTTCAGTGTATGTATACACTCTCATCTCTCCACCTCCATCACTTTTACTCCCATTTCCTTTGCCACTCGAACCAGATTTCGATCCAGGGAGATCAACGGCGCTCTGTACTTCAGGGCACATCTTATCAGGTACGCATCGTAGGCATAGATGCCGACCGCGTCTGCTATCTCAAGCGCCTCTTCTAACTCCACATCCACAAATCTGATTGGAATTCGTCGGTATAGTTTGACCGCTTGTAGGGCTTGTTCTACCTTTATCCTCTTTCGCCTCAGCATAGCCGAAAAAGCATTGCCTATCTCCCAATGAACCGAGCGAGGGGCAATCAGGTCATTGCCTTCTGTCAATTCAGTCAAGACCTCTTTTTTCTCTTCATTGACAATAACAGCGATAATGACCGAGGTGTCTACGACTACGTTCATTGTTTAGCCCCTCTTACGCATAGAAATTAAGTTGCACAAATGTACAACTTAATTGTAACACATTTATCAATATCGTGCAATTCCATTCCTGGCCGCCGTCACAAAGGCTCGCGCTTCAGTATTTACCTCTCACAAAAACCCTTCCGCGGCGTTTAGTCGCGACCTCTTTACGATTTCCTTCAAGCGTCTCTGCACATCAGCCGGCAGCGGCACCGGCTGGTGTTTCGTAGTTCATGCTTTACTGACTACAGACTCAAAGGTGGCACTATTCGATTCAAGAACTAAGTGCGGCGATGTGCCCTGCCTCAGGTCGGGTTTCGTTTCAACTGCGGCGGTAACTCGACGCCGAACTGTTCTTGCAGAAGCTCCATATCCCAGAAGTCTTTCTCGGTCGGCACATACCCGTGGGCGTGACAGAGCACTTGCGCCGTCGGTGACAGGCAATGGACACGTCTGCTTTCGACAACGCCCCGCCCGCTGAATCCCTCCGCCGGATAGATCCAGTCCTGGCCATTTTGCATGCGGTAAACCCCGTTGCCGTCCTCGTCGAAGACGACGGCATGAACGTCCACCTCAATCCCTGAGCCATTGGCGAGTACGAATGAGTTGGGCGGTGAACCCTCCTTGACCACGAATCCCCTTCGCCCCAAAATCTCCCGTAACTCTGGCACGTCTGAGACGCGCAGGATGATGTCAACGTCTTTGTGCGGTCGAGTCTGCCTCTTGAGAAGCGCGTCTACACCCCAGCCACCATCGAGCCACACAGCGATCGAGGCTTCGTCGAGCAAACGGAGCAACTCGATCAAAACGGAGGACGTCATTTCTGGTTTCGTTGCCATTCGCAACCCTTACCTAACCTACTGAGCTTCTTGCCCTTGTTTTTCTTTGAAGGTGCCTGGCACTTGCAAAATCCGACAGAAACCGCAGGCCTGTCTGTCACAAAATCGTATGGAATGGCCAGATTCAAGCAGAAGTGCCAGGCACCTGAGTAGTACCTAAAACCCTAAAGGTCTCTTCGTTAGATCAAGAATCCCTCAGGGAAAGGGTCGTCTGGTGTGAGCACGAAGCGATGCAAGCCGGTGGCGTGGGCCGTGCCTCGGATTTCGGGCACGATGGCCGATAAACCACCAACGGTTGTTTCGTGCACGATCCGTCCCTCGAAAGTCGTGCCCAGCAGGCCCTGGTTGACGAAGGTCTGTCCCACGGCCAGTTCGCCGCGCCGGTGGAGCAGGGCCATCTTGGCCGAGGTGCCGGTGCCGCACGGCGAACGGTCCACGTGTCCCTCTCCCAGGACCACGAAGTTCTTGCCCCGCGCCTGAGGATGGCCGCTGGGGTCGTAGAATTCGGTGACGTCAATGGTGTTGATGTAGGTGCGCGTGGGATGCTGCACCTCTAACTGCTGGTTGCCGGCCTCAATGGCCGCCATCCCCCAGCGGGCCAACTGGGGTGCGTTATCTGGTGTCAGAGACAACCCTACCTGGTCAGCGGAGATCATGACGAAGAACCCGCCAGCGAAAGAGACGTCCACCGTGACATGCCCCAGCCCAGGTACCTCCAGAGGTTGATCCAGCAGGTAGGCGAAGGCGGATTCCAGTTGGATGGCCACCGACTCGACACGCCGGCGTCCCCCGGCCAACTCCCGTACGCGCGCGCGAGCGCGGATCGGGCCGGAGGGCGAATCCACGACCACGAGGGTCTCAGGCTCCTGAGCTTCCAGCCAGCCCATCTCGATGAATCCGGTGACGGCGCCGATGATGCCATGCCCGCACATGTAGGGATAGCGACCGGCGTCCATAAACACGATGCCGAAATCGCCCCCCTCTGAAAGCGGGCCGCTGCTGACTGGTTCGGTGATGATGCCGGCGAACATGTCGCGATGGCCGCGCGGCTCCTGGGTGAGCAGCAGGCGCACGTAGTCGAGGTTTTCGCTGATGTACAGCCGCTTGTCGTTTATGGTCTGCCCCGGAATGGGCGGCAGGCCATCAATGACCAGGCGCATCGGCTCACCACCGACGTGCAGGTCTAGCGTCGTGAGCTGGTTTTCAAATTGGGAGAATGACTTGGTGTCTAGTTGCATGGTCACTGACTTTCTCTGGCGGTATTGCGTGTTGCGTATTCCGTTATGTGATACGCAATACGCAACACGCAGTACGCAATACGTTTCACAACCACAACGCCTTCTTGAGATCGTCGAATTCCTCTCTCGGCCCCTCGTGGCGGTTGCGGCCTAGCTCCAGCACGTAGACGTAATCGGAGATGCTGATGGCCTGGCGAATGTTCTGGTCCACCAGCAGGATGGTGATCCCTTCATCCTTCAATTGAATCAGCAGGTCATACACCTCCCGCGCCAGCATGATGGCCAGCCCGGCTGTGGGCTCGTCCACCAGGATCAGCTTGGGATCGGTCATTAACACGCGACCGACTTCCACCATGCGCTGCATGCCGCCGGAGAGCTCGCCGGCCGGGGAGCGGCGTCGCTCCCGCAGAATCGGAAAGCGTTCGTAGTTGGCCTCGAGCTTCCGCTGGATGCGGGCCGTGTCGCGCCGAAACGACCAGGCTCCCAACTCCAGGTTCTCCTCGACGGTCATATCTGGGAACACGCTCTGGTGTTGGGGAATGTAGGAGATGCCCAGGTGCACCAGGTGGTGCGGGGGTGTGCCAGCGATGTCCTGGTCCGCGAAGCGTACCTCTCCCTGCTGGGGCTTGACGAAACCGAAGATGGATTTCAGCAAAGTGGATTTGCCCACGCCGTTAGGCCCCAGCACGGCGGTGATCTGCGCCTTGCGAGCGCGCAAGGAGACGCCCTGCAAGATGTTCAGATCCTTGTAATAGCCGACGTGCAGGTCGTTGATCTCAAGCATCTTCGGCCTCCTCTCCCAGGTAGGCTTCGATGACGCCTTCGTCGTACTTCACCACCTCCGGATCGCCGTCGGCGATGACGTTGCCGTAGTTGAGCACCACCAGGCGTTGGCTGAGGGTGAAGATGGAGCTCATGTCGTGGCTGATGATGATGAACGCCTTGCCCTGGCCGTGGAGGGTAGTGATGTATTCGAAGATGGTCTCCATCAGCTTGGGGTGAACGCCGGCGAAGGGCTCATCCAGCAGGAGCAAATCGGGGTCGCTCATCAACAACTGCCCCAGTTCGAGGAGCTTCTGCTGCCCGCCCGACAGGCTGCGGGCGTAATCGTTGCGCAGGTGATCCATGGTGAGGAAGTCGAGCACCTCCCGCCCCCGTTTCTCCCAGGCCCGGCGTCCCTTTTCGGGATGGAGAGCCAAAGCGGGCACCAGCAGGTTCTCCATCACCGTCATGCGGCGGAAGGCGCGCGTCACCTGAAAGGTACGGCCAATACCGCGTTTCACCACCTCGTTGGGCTTGAGATGGCCGACGCGCTCACCGTTGAAGACGATATCCCCGCTGTTGGGCTGGTAAATGCCACCGATGGTGTTGACCAGCGTGGTTTTCCCCGACCCGTTCGGGCCGATCAGGCCGACGAGCTCGTTGCCAGAGAGCCGCAGCGACACGCCATCCAGGGCCTGGATGCCGCCAAAGTTCTTTTTCAGGTTCTGAATCTCAAGCTTCATTTGTGGCCTCCCTTCGCAACTCCGCGCGGGGTCCCCTTCCAGATAAACGCCGGAAAAGAGGCGCCAACAAACCGTTGCGCGCAAAGCGCAAAGTGACAACCAGCAGCGCTCCGAAGATGACCAGTCGCCAGGCTCCAAACTCTCGCAGCACCTCCAGACCGACCTGGAGAATCATCCCGCCGAGAGCAGCAGCGAGCAGGCTCTCCACACCGCCGATGATGGCCATGGCGATGACCAGGCCCATCTGCGGTATGATCATGATGTTTGGAGTTAAGATGAGTACATAGTGGGCGAAGAACGTCCCCGCCAGGCCGGCGATCATGCTGGTGATGACGAACGTCAGCACCTTGTAGCGCACGACGTCCACGCCTCGAGCGGCGGCGGCCTCTTCGTCCTCCCGAATGGCGCGCAGGAACAGCCCCACGCGGGAGTTAGCCAGCCAGTACATGAAGATCAGGCAAGCCACCAGGACAGCAAACATGGCGTAGTAATACGGGACGCGGGATATTACGGCCTCACCGAAGAGGGGTGCCACGTGCAACCCCTGATCTCCGCGGGTGATGTCAAACTCGCCCAAGAGCAACCTGCGCAGGATCTCTGAGAAGGCGATGGTGAACAGCGCCAGGTAGGATGCTTTGAACCGCAGGCACAGGGCGCCGATGGCCCAGCCAGTCAGTCCGGCCGCCAGCGTGCCTAGAAGGATGCCGGGCAGCGGAGGCACATTCAGAAACCTTCCCAACAGGCCGGATGTGTAACCGCCGATGGCCATGAACGCCATGTGTCCGAATGAGAACTGGCCTGCGTAACCAGCCAGCAGCGACCAACTGGAAGCCAGAATAGCGTAGAAGTAGGCGATGATCAGCACATGCAGCCAGTAGCTTTGCAAGAAAAGCGGCACAGCGAGCGCGATGGCCAGCGCCGCCAACCCCAGTGCCAATGTGGGACGGTTAACGGTAGGCAAACTTTTAGGCATAGTCATGTTTCTTTCCTCCCGAAAAGTCCCCACGGCCTGAAGAGCAGCACCAGGGCGAAGATGACGAGTCCGAAAACCGTTTTGTAATTGAGCGCGCGGCTGGGATCTGGAAAGTAACCCGCGCCCAGGCTCTCCACCAGGCCGATCAGGATGCCGCCCAGGATGCTGCCCTGAATCGAGCCCATCCCGCCCAGCACGATGATCACGTAGGAGCGAATGGAGGGCACGGCGCCGACGTCGGGCGTCACCGAGAAGCTGGGCGCCAGCAGAGCGCCAGCCATGGCCGCCAGTCCCGCACCGAGGGCAAAGGCAATACTGTTCATGCTCAACGCATTGATGCCCACCACGGCGGCGGCCTCTTTATCCTGGCTCACTGCCCGCAGCGCTTTGCCTATCCAGGTTCTGTTAATGATCAGCAACAGTATGCCCAGCAAGACCAGCGAGAGAACACAGGCCGTGAGCCGATCGGCGCTGACGCGCACGATGCCCCCCAGATTGATCGCGCCTTTGAAGAACGAAGCTGGGCGGTGGGGATAGGGGCCAAAGGCTGCCAGAGCCAGGTTCAGCAGAAAGAAAGACAGCCCAAAAGTGACCAGAACGGCGTATTCATCGGGGCGCTCAATGCGGTCCTGATGTATCGGGCGCAGGAAGACGAGCTCAAAGACCAGCCCGATCACGGCTGTGATCAGACCGGCCAAGGGCACAGCCAACAGGGGGTGTAGGCCGGTGAAGGCGCTGAGGAGGAAGTAGGAGGCATAGCCTCCCAGCATGTAGAACTCACCGTGGGCGAAGTTAATGACTCTGAGGATGGAAAAGATCAACGTCAACCCCAGAGCCATCAGCGCGTAGATCACCCCCATGATCAGTCCGGTCGTACATAGGGATGCAAAGTATTGCATTGGGGTCTCCTCATGTGGTTGATAGGTAAGCGCTCAGTTAGACTTCCGAAGTCTCCAAAGAACCTTGCAAAGAAAGTCAGTTGGCCGTTTTTGAGTGTGTTCTGTTGGACAAAGTTGCATTCTAGACTTCGGAAGTCTGCACTCTCCTGCCCCCCGTGAACGCCTACGTTGAATAGAACAAGTGGGCCTCCCCGCTAGAGAAGGGAGAGGCCCACTTAGAGTCAAGCTACGGTGAGGTGTACAGTGGGCCGGTGGCGCGCTTGGTCGGGAAGACGACGTTGGCATCGCCAGCAGCCTGGTTCACCTCTGTGTACTGTATGATGTACGTGTTCGGCGTTGGCCACTGGTGCCACAGCCAATCCGCTACGTCATCCGGTACGGGGTTGTCTGAGGTATACTCGAACCAGAACTCACCCATCGCGCCGGTGTACTTGATGTTCTCCAGGGCCTCGATGATGGCATCGGGGTCAGTGGAGCCAGCCTGCTTGATGCCTTCCAGCAAGATGTAGGTGGCATCGTAGGCTGCCATGGCCGATCCGCCGGGCATATGGCCGTAGCGCTCCTCGAAGTCGCCCATGAAGGCCGCGGTCTTCTCGTTCCAGAGCGCCTCCGGCAGGCCGACGTAGGTGAAGAAGACGTACTGCCCGCAATCGCCCACGTTCTCCCAGAACTCCGGATACTGGGCGTCAACGCTGGCGTAGTAGGCGGTCTCGGCCGTCGGTGCCAGCCCCAGATCGCAGGCCTGACGCGCCATACGGGCGTTTCCGATGCCGGTGATGACGCCGGCCAGCATGTCGGGCGGATCCTGAGCTATGCGCTGCAAGATGGGGGTGAAGTCTTCCGTTGCGGGATCGGCGAAGATGGTCTGGACATCGGTAATGCCCATGTCCGCCAACTGATTCGTCCATTCTTCGCTCTGCAGGCGGCCATAGTCTGTGTCCTCGACCACGAAGACGATCTTCTCCCAGCCCACCTCCTTGATGTAGTTGGTGGCGATGCTGCTGTAGAACTCGATGGACGGCGCGATGCGGAAGATCTCCATATAGCCGCTGGCCGTGACCTCGTCGGCCCAGGGCTCGGCGAAGACGACGGGGACGTGGTACTTGTGGGCCACTTCCATCTCCGTCAGGCCCACGCCGCTGTGATACTCGCCTGTGAGACCGACGACGTTATTCTGCGTGATCAAGCGCTCGGTGACGGCCGTGCCGCGCTCCGGCAGACCTTCGGTGTCTCCGAAGATCAGCTCGACCTGCTTGCCGAGCACGCCGCCGGCATCGTTGATCTCGTCCACGGCCATTTCGCAGGCTTGCCGCATCTCCGTGCCGGCCTGGTAGGCGCCCGGGGCTGACAGTGGGCCAAACCCGCCGATCAGGATCGTTTCCGCCTCAGCTACTGGCTCAGGCGTGGCGGTGACGACCACTTCCACTTCCTTCTCGACTACCACCTCTTTCTCGACCTCGACGGTCTCGACGACCTTCTTCTCGACGATCTTCTCCTTCTCCACCTCGACGGTGACCGGAACCTCTTTCTCGACGATGACCTCTTTCTCGATCACCTCGGGGGTGGGTTGAGCGCAGGCGGCGACGAGGGAGCTCAAGATGAGCATTGTGGCCAGCAGTCCAAAGATTCTTTTGCCGTTCATTTGTTCTTTCTCCTCCTAACTTAATGTTATGGCTGCTGCTTGTTGCAACAGCGTCTTCGGATACGCTTTCTCGTCAAGTTAGCCTCATTACATAAACACGCCCTCCTTTCCGTCCTGCATGACGCCGTGCAGTCTCGGTGAGACCGGACCAACGTCGTCGGGTATAGCTTACATGCAGCACGCTATCAGGAGCGGTCAATGTTGGCACCCAGCGCTAAGGAGATGTGGTGAGCAGTGTCCACTACCATGGGAGCCAGGACCAGCTCCATTTTCTGACGCGATACACGGGCGCTGGGGACGGAGATGTTGATGGCAGCTACCACTTGTCCACTAGCTTCCCTGACCGGTGCTGCCACCGAGCGCAGACCGATCGCCATCTCTTCGTCATTGATCGCATATCCCTGCTGACGCACCTTGTCCAATTCGGCCACCAGTGCGTCGAGAGTGGTCATGGTGTTCGGGCCCATCACCGGATATGGCCCCTCACCCAACAAGTCTCGTAGCTCATCCTGAGAAAGGTCCAGCAGTTGCGCTTTGCCCATTGAAGTACAGTAGACCGGCAGGCGCGAGCCCAGTTGCAGATTCACACTGATGACTTGCTGGGTCTTGTTTCGCACGACGTAGACGATTTCCTTGCCATCACGGATGGTCATGTTGGTCGTCTCGCCGCACTTGGCAGATAGCGCCTTCAGATAAGGCTGGGCGATCTGCGTCATTTCCAGGTTGTT
>CAZQDO010000016.1:0-3607 GCA_964592085.1 uncultured Anaerolineae bacterium
GGTTTGGGGTTGAGCAGGTTTATGCAGACTATGATAAGAGTCCGTATGGGTCGAAGTATCCGGGCGAGTTGATCTTCGTGGCCAGGAAGATGGATGTCTGACGATGGGAATTCGATCCGAACTATGAAAAACGCACGTGTTGAATGTGACGCCATTCTGTTCGATCTCGATGGCGTGCTGATTGATTCCAGAATTTGCATTGTGCGCCACTGGCGCGAATGGGCCCGTCAACACAGTCTTGACCCTGCAGCCATCATGCGGGTGGCCCACGGGATGAGGACTGTCGAAACGATGCAGCTCGTTGCCCCGCATTTGGATGCCGAGAAGGAAACGGAACGTTTCACCGCATACGAGGTGGTGGATACAGAGGGCGTCGTCGCCATAGAGGGAGCTTCTAAGTTGCTGAACGGGTTACCCCAGGATGCCTGGGCCATCGTAACCTCAGGGAGCAAAGAGCTCGCTATGGCCCGATTGCGGCGGGCGGGCTTGCCGATGCCCCGCACATTGATTACTGCGGACGACGTCAAACAGGGTAAGCCAGCCCCCGAACCCTATCTGGTGGCGGCGAAGCGGTTGGGAATAGCACCTTCGAGATGCATGGTTGTCGAGGACGCGCCAGCCGGGATTGAAGCCGCGCGCGCTGCTGGGATGCAAGTGATAGCGATGACGACGACCCACTCGCGGGAGCAGCTTCCTGAGGGAGGATGGGTGATTGATCGGCTTTCCGCTCTCCACATCGCGGCAGGAGAGGGAGAGCACCGCTTGGTGATCCGGATTGAGTGAGAAGGCAATAGGGAGGCCAAAAAATGCTCATTGACGTTTCAATGCCCATAACTGCCGGTTCCGTGTTTCGTCTGGGAACGCCGCCCGTGGAGATTGCCTCACGCAGATTCTACCACGAGTCTGAGGGAGAATATGAGTCTATCGTTCTCTCCATGTCAGCCCACACTGCCACCCACGTAGACCTGGTATTTGCCGAGAACCGTATCGAACCCGAACGCATGATCGGTAGGGGAAAACTTCTAGACGTTACCCAGGTGGGCGAAGGCGAAATCCAACTGGACGACGTCCAGCACCAGACCTGCCCTGAGCCTTGCCCTGAGCAGAGTCGAAGGGAAAGCCGCAGGATCGAAATAGAGAGCGGAGACTTCGTGTTTTTCAGGACCGACTGGAGCAAGCTCGTGGGCACAGAGGAGTACCACAATCACCCCGAACTCTCCATGGAAGTCATTCAGTGGCTTGTTTCCAAGCGGATCAATGCCGTTGGAATTGACGCCCGTGGGCTGGGCCGAGGCCGTCGGCATGGCGAATATGACAGAGTGTTGATTAAGAATGACATCTTCGTCATAGAGAACCTTGCCAACCTTTCTGCCATTCCCAGGGGGGAGTTCAAGGTCTACTGCTTTCCCCTGAAAATCGAAAACGTTGATGCCATTCCTGCCAGGGTTGTGGTGGAGATCGCCGAGAACGACTAGCAGATTGCAGGAGGGAAGACTATGAAGAGAGCGTCGTTGAAAGCGCTGCTATTGGTCCTGATTTGCACTGTCTTGCTAATCTCCTGTGCTCCAGCCCAAACCTTTCCCGCACCCGATCAGACGAGTGATGGTTGGCAGACGGCGAGCCTGGCCGAGGTTGGGATAGACGAAGGAAAAATCGGCGAGGCCATTGAGCGCATTCGCGACGATACCTATCAGAATGTCCACAGTGTCCTCATCGTGAAAGATGGCAAGCTCGTTTTCGAGGAATACTTCAGCGGCTACACGTGGGACTACAACGGCAATCAGTTCCGGGGAGAACTCACCGATTTTGGACCCGACACGATTCATAATCTGGCTTCAGTTACCAAGAGCTTCACTTCCGCCCTGGTGGGCATTGCCATAGACCGGGGTTTCATTCAGGGGGTAGATGAAAAGGTGTTTGCTTTCTTTCCTGAGTATGCGAGTCTGAATGACGAAAGCAAAGACAGGATTACCTTGTATCATCTTCTGACCATGACTTCGGGGCTGGAATGGAATGGTATGGAAGTCCCCCTCAGCGACACCAACAACGATCTCGTCCAACTGTTCATCGTTTCTGATCCCAAAGAGTATGTTCTGGCGAAACCTGCTGTCAGCGAGCCTGGCACAGAATGGTATTACAACGGTGGCGGAACGAACCTGCTGGGCGAGGTCATCCGAGAGGCTACAGGATTGAGAATGGACGATTTTGCCGAGAAATACCTGTTTGCCCCTCTTGGCATCACCGATTACGAATGGGATCACATCAATCCCGACATGATCCATGCGTCTGGCAATCTCAAATTGCGGCCCAGGGACATGGCGAAGCTTGGCTATCTGTTCCTGAGTGGTGGCGTTTGGAAGGATGAGCGAATCATCTCAGGGGAGTGGGTCGAGGAGTCAACCAGAAAGCGCGCTTCACCTTTGTTGTTGGCAGATGGGTATGGCTATCAGTGGTGGCTAAAGACATACCATGCTGGCTCAACCTCCGTTGATTCGTTCTACGCGGCTGGCTGGGGAGGGCAAAGGATCACGGTCTTTCCCAGTTTGGATATGGTGGTCGTATTCACTGGCGGGAACTATGTAGAGGACGAGCCAGTGGACGCGATCATCACTCGTTACATTCTGCCAGCGGTGCGTTGACTGGACAGAGGATTCGGGGTTTGGATATGGACGCAGATGGACGCTGATAAACGCTGATGGCTACATAAATCTGCGTCCTAAAAAAAGAGGAGGGACAACGATGGAACTCAAATCCAAGCTGATACAACTTATTGAGTACACCTCGAAAGAGGAGCAAGCCCTGTTCGCCAGGCTGTCGGAGGACGAACGCGCGGTTCGTGGCGAGCCGGATCGGTGGTCACCCAAGGACACCATCGCACATCTGGCGGCCTGGAAAACGCGCCTGGCGGAGAACCTGGCAGCGGCGGCCCGCGGGGAGACTCCTGTGAGGGACGAAGATTACGAGGCAGTGAATGCCAAAGTCTTCGAGCTGAATCGGGATCGCTCGTGGTCGGAGATTCTCGACGAGGCGGCGGAGGCGAGCCGGCAGCTCGTTGAGCAGGTGGAGAAGACGAGCGAAGCCGAGCTGCGAGGCACAGAAACCCTGCCCTGGCAAGGAGAGCGGTCCTTGTGGAGGGTGATGGTGGGGACGAGTATCATTCATCCCCTGGCTATGCACCTGGGCCCGCTCCTCGTAGAGCGCGGGGAGAAGGAGTACGCGACGCAGTTGCAGGAGAAGGCGGCGAAGCTGCTCTCGGAGCTGGATGAGAGCCAGAGCTGGCAGGGGACGATGCGATACAACCTGGCCTGTCACTACGCCCTGGCCGGGGAGACAGAGACAGCGCTAGGGAAGCTGCGGGAGGCCCTGGAGCTGAACCCTGAGCTCACAGAATGGTCGAAGGAGGATGCTGACCTGGCGTCCCTTCGGGAGGAGCCTGGCTACAAAGCGCTCTACACAAGCTAGAGCTTTCCCGGAAAGTGCTCGGAGCCCCGTCCCCGGGGCGACTCCTGCAGGGTGGACTCCCTGGCGACGCCCCCGAGGACGGGGGCTGAGAGCGTTTTCGAGGGCTTTTCGGGAGATCTCGCTAGAAGTAGGAGGTGAGAAAATT